>NZ_JBUYWC010000001.1:0-203149 GCF_055230935.1 Rhodococcus ruitaii
ACGCGGGGTGATGCCGTTGGCCTGACCCGGTGCGGGAGATCAGCTGACCGCCCACAGGGAGATCAGCTGTCCGCACACAGGGACACGACCTGTCCGCCTACGGGGATGCCCTGATGTCCCTTGACACTGCCTGCTGCTCGCGAATGAACCACGTCACGATGGTCGAGGCGAGGAGGACGGCAGCGCCGCTGAGGAACGACGTACTGTAGCTGCCGGTCGCGTCATGGAGTACGCCACCGATCAGCACACCGAGCGCGGCGAACAATTGGTGGATCAGCCAGGTCGAGCCGAGGATCCCGCCCATGGCGGTGCCCCCGAAGCGATCGGCGATCAATCCGGTGGTCAGCGGGATCACCGGGAACGAGGACAATCCGAAGAGAACGACCGCGAGCAGAAGGAGCTGACCGGTCCCGGCAAAGGCGAGCACGAGGAAGCTCACGATGCGGACCAGGTGCAATACCAGCAAGGGGCGGCGCTTGCCCCATCGCTTGGCGGCCCACTGACCGGTTGCCCACATCGAGGCCGCACTGCACACCGCCACCAGCGCCATCAACCATCCACCGGCAGCGGGCCCGAGTCCCAGCTCCACAGCCAGTTTGGGCATGTGGGTGGTGAACATGTACAGCGAGTAACCGCAGCCCGCGAAACTGAGTGCAATGAGCCAGAACTGGCGATCTGTCAGAGCGCACCGAAGACCAGCGGCAGCTCGCGTCGGTGCCGCTGCCTTCTCCGTGTCCAGCCCGATGTCGCCCGGGCTGTCCCGGGCACCGAACCAGATGGCCGGAGCGATGACGGCGAGCATCACGCAGCCGAGAATCGCGAATGCGGCTTGCCATCCGAACACCGAGATCAGCACTCCGGCGAGCGGCAGAAGTAGTAGTTGGCCGGCGTTGATGCCCATCGAACTGATCGCCAGTGCCTGGGGACGCCGGCGTACGTGCCATCGCGTCACCAGGACAGATGCGGGCATCGAGCTGCATCCGGCGAATCCGATCGCGACGACGACCCCGAAGAGTACGGCGAACTGCCAGAACTCGGTGATGGTCGCGAGAAGAATGTATGCCAAGCCCATCAGGGCGGCGCTGATGGTCATCACCGCTCGTGGTCCCGACCGGTCGATGAGCCGTCCCACGACCGGTTGTGCCAGCCCCCACATGAGGGTGCTCGCTGCGACGGTGCCACTCGTGGCCGCCAGTGACCAACCGAAGTGCCCCATCAGCGGTGGGATGAATTGGCCGATCGCCAGATTCAGCCCGAACGCGCCGGTCAACGAGATGAACGCCACCGCGGTGATGCGTGAGCCCCAGCCGGTGCGCAGCACGGACCCGTCCATGAATCCCCCACCTAATGGTCATCCTGAGTATTTGCATTAGTTCAGGCATCGCAACACGCGAACTAACGTAAGTCAAACGGAGATACCATTAGCTTTATGACGCGACAGCCCAGCCCATCCCTGAAACCCACTGCGGCCGTGCCACTGAGCGGGGAACCACTGGCCCTGGAGTTGGTGAACACCACCTACATCGACGGGGGACGTCGCGGGCATCGTGTCGACGCACTGACCACCACGGATCACCTCACCGCCTGGGTGGCCGCACACACCGCCCAGCTCAGCGGCGAACTCCCCGTGGCTCTTGCAGAACAGGCGTGCACTCCGCGTACCCACGAGCGGTTCCTCTCGCTGCGCGAGGCGCTGCGCAGCTGCCTGCAGTCCGTTGCCGAGGACGCGGTGCCCAGCAGCGACTCGCTCGCGGTCATCAACGAGTTCAGCCGTTACAGTGCATCCCAGCTGGAGATCTCACCCGGGAACCCTGTGGTGGTGACGCGCAACTGGGCAGTCGATGATCCGTGGCTGATCGCGCTCGGTGAGGTCGCGTCCGATGCGTGCGGGCTGCTGACGCCGGATCGGATCCGTGCGGTGCGGGCATGCCCCGCCCCGGGGTGCATCCTCTTTTTCGTCAAGTCCCATCCCCGACGCGAATGGTGCTCGCCGGTGTGCGGGAACCGCGTCAGGGTTGCACGACACGCCCGCACCGGTGGAACGGCGCCAGGGACGACCTGATTCCTCGCCCTCCACGTCCTGCAGGCAGGGAGTTGTCGCCCGCGGCACTGCGGACAGGGTCGCCGGCCTCTCGTTGCGTGCCCAGGCCGTGGACATCCTCGACCGTCGGTAGACACCCACACCTGCCCACTCCGAGTTGGATCCTGCACCGCTGGACCGGCGACGCCGATCCTGCGCTGCTCGGCCACGGGATGGAGGGCTCTGTTTACGAGATCGACCACGATCGTGTCGCGAATATCTGGCTCGGTGAATCGGAAGCATCGCTGTAGCGGATGCGGGTCTTCTACGACGCACTGGCAGCCAAGCCTTTCCGCTTCGAGACTCTGCACCTCCACGAGGTTCACGTCCTCGAGGATCGGTGGGTGACGATCGAGCAGCGGCTGGCCGGCACAACCCTGACGGATCAGCTCGCGGCGGGCCGGGGCCCGGTCCGTGTGTGTCGAGGTGCTGGTCGCGCTCGCCGGGAGCGGGCCGCTACCGCAGGGGTGAGCCCTGTCGGTCATGGACGAGAAGACGCCCCCCCGAACTACGCGTCGTGGGCGAATCCGATCGAGGCGCATTTCGGGGCGCTGCGGCAGTTCACCCTGGCGAACTCGACCCACCCCAACCCGAGGCCGAATCTGAGCATCCGCTCTGGATGCACTTCGAGTGTGTGCATGTGCGAGGATTTTGGACAGTGCTGCCTGATCAGGAGACGTGGGGGATCGGCGAGGCCACGCGGATGGTCACGCCGGGCCTGGAGTTGCTGTATCTGCACCGTTCCACCGGTGACGGCGATGTGTGGCGGCCCGATGAGCAGCGATGGGTGTATCCGATCCTGATGCACCTCATCGACGGCGAGTGGAGAGTACGCAACTTGGGATCGGAACAGGACCCCACCAACACTCCATAGAAGCCCGATCACAGGCGGACCGACCAGGCCATGCCGCAGCACGACGACACCGGGCGCTTTCTCCACCACGCGTAACCGTTCGCCCGAGGAGTGTTTCGGGTGTACCGATTCACTCCGTGCAGCGGGCGTCGGCGCTTGTGTTCGGCCAGTTGGTCACGAAAGCCTGACATTTCCTTGACGGAATACTCCTTGGAGGGAATGCTTGGGATGTGATCGTGGATATGCCGGAGGAGTTCTTCGCCTACCTCGACCGTCTCGAGGAGAAGGTCGACGGCGGGGATCCGCACGCGACGCGGGTACTGGCGTACGTCGCCGGCGCTGGCCGACTTGGCTGCTCTCGATGAGCCGCCGGTGGTTGAGACGCCGGGGCTCAAACGGGTGCGTCAATCGGGTCGGTATCCGGTGTGGCGGACTTCGCACCCGTATCACGAGGGCGTGGCGGTGCGGGTGATCTGCTGGTTCCCACCGGGCAGTGACGTGGTGGTGGTGGTGGCGTTGTTCGCCGGGGACAAGGTGCGGATGGGGGATGTGTTCTACAACAGCGTCGGCCCGCGCGCTGACGTGGCGATCGAACGGTGGATCCAAGAAACCGAAGGTGAGCATCATGAGTGACAAGCGCACATTCCGACGTGGCAACGATCGGATCGCACAGTTGACTGCGAAGACCGCGATTGCCGAGCAGGTCGAACAGGTCCGCGCCGAGACCGCGCAGATGAACCGGGTGTACGTCGAGACTCTCGCCGATATCCGGAAGGCCGGGGCGTTGACTCAGACCGATGTGGCGAAGGCGTTGGGGGTCGAGCAGGCGGCGGTGTCGAAGATCGAACGCCGGCACGATCTGCTGCTGTCGACGCTGCGGGAGTACCTGACGGCGACCGGCGCGGAGCATCCACGGATTGTGGTGGAGAAGGGCGGTGTGGAGGTCAGTCTCGATTTGGATACTTTCACCGTCGGCCGGTAGCCGCGCGCCGGAACGTATCCATCGCGGCGACGAGTCTTCTCCTGTCCGCCGAGAGATCCTGGCGTCGTCGATTATGCAGCTCGGCCACGAAGCACGTTGTTGTCTCGGTGATGTGTCGTTCAGCCAGGCCGAATCCGGTTTCGGGTGCTGCTCGGCGGCGACCGGGACGCATCAGGTGGCACTGCAAGTCAAAGTTGACCCCGTGGCCATCGCGGTCGTCCTTGATGCGCTTGTGCCCTGGAACGTCAAACGCGTGGTTCACCACTGGGGGTCGGCGCCATAACCGGACTACCGCACCCGGTTGGCCGGCCGGGTGCGCGACACTTTGTAGGTGTAGGTCGAGGCTCGCGTGTCCGAGTGGTGCGGTGATGCCGGTCAGGCACTGACCGGCATACGCGTCTGGTTGTGCTGCTGGGGCCAGATGTCGTCGAAGCGGCCACTGGCCTGCTCCGAACGCAGCGTGAGGATGCCGGTGGCGCCGGGAACGTTCCAACGCATGCCGGAGAGTTTCAGTCGGGCCCCGGCGAGGGTTTTGCAGCCAGCTTCGATGACGCCCGAGCCGATGAACAGACCCCGGTCGAGCGTCCCGTCGAGATCACCCCGGAACCGTCACCGGATAACCCTCTGTCCGAGGTCGCCTGACGAACCCAGATCCACAGGTATTGACAATAGCTCCGTCTGCGGCCTGTGAAGTGAACACACGCTCAGCCTCAACAAAACTCGGGACTCGGCACGATCTCGACGTCCCGGACGGTGGCTTTCGGTAGGCAGAGCAGTCGATTGAGTAGGGTGGTGGCGCGCACGGGTCAGCTCCAGTGGGTGGTTTGTGTAGGAGCTTTCGACCCTACGGGTGGCCCGTGCGCCCACCCTCGCTGCTACCCGGCTGTACCGCATGCCCGGTCATCCACATTCAGGGCAGTAGAGCCAAACAATTTTCGGTGTGTCCGCCGCGTCAGCGGACGGGGCCCGCCTCGAGCGTGACATCGGTGGAATGTGATGCTCCTGCCTCGTCGATCCATTCGACGCGCACCTGCTCACCTGGCCGGTGCCGCCGTAGTGCTTCGTCGAGGTCGGTCGTCGACGCGATCCGATCATCGCCGAAAGTGACTATTACGAAGCCTGTTTCCAGGCCGGCTCGGTAGGCGGGGGAGTCGTATGACACCCACAGGATCTCGGCGCCGCGGTCGTGACCCTCGGAGCGGGCGGTAGTGACGCTGACGCCGAGGTGCGGGGTGGGGCCCACATGGACAGTGCCGGAACTGACCCCGCTGCGAACCTGCTCGAGCACATCGAGTGCTTCGCTGATCGGCACTGCGTAGGCCTCCGATGGAGCGTCGCCGGTGTCGATCCCGAGCGTTTCCGCTTGATCGCGGTAGACCGAACCCGCGGTATTGACCCCGACGACCACACCGAACACGTCGACGAGCGGCCCACCGGAATCGCCGGGCCGGATTGCCGCGTCGGTCTGGAGCATGCCGGTGAGCCGGTGGCGGGATCCGTCGGTCGAGTCACGCACCACGACGTTGCGGTCGTGGGCGATGACGGTGCCCGGGGCAGCGACGACCACGCCGCCGCCGTCGGCATTGCCGAACGCGGTGACGAGGGATCCGACGTCCGGTGGGGTGTCGGCGAGGGTGGCGACCGGCAGATCCTGTGCCGCACCGAGTTGCAGGACTGCGATGTCGCGGGTGGGATCGTAGCCGGTGACGGCGACGTCGTAGATCAGTCCGGTTGCGGGGCTGACGGCGGTGATCTCGGTGGCGCCGCTCACCACGTGATGATTGGTCAGGGTCACGCCGTCAGGAGTGAGGACGATGCCGGTGCCCGCGACCCCGCTCCACCCGTGCTGTGCGTCGATGGTGACCACCACCGACTCGGCTCGTGTGGCGAGCTCTTCGAACGACAGTGGTGCCGGGGGTGGTGATGCCGGGGCCGCGATGGGCGCGGGCGGCAGTACTTCGACCTCGACCACCGTGGGTGCGCTCACGAGGAGGCTCGCGGTGGCGGCGAGCACCACCAGCAGCGTCGAGCCAACGCGCCTGGTCACGTTGCGTGGGCCTCCGTTTCCAGATGGTCGACGAGTTCTCGTGCCGCCGCCCGCCCTGCACGGTTGGCGCCGATCGTCGACGCCGAGGGGCCGTAACCGACGAGATGGATTCGGGGGTCACCCTCGACCTGGGTCGCGAGTCTGCCTGTCAGGGTGATCCCGCCGCCCGCGTTGCGCAGATCCAGTGGTGCGAGATGGTCGAGAGAACTGCGAAATCCGGTGCACCACAGAATGACATCGACGTCGAGCTGTGATCCGTCGGGCCACTGCACACCGGTCTCGGTGATCTCCGAGAACATCGGCCGACGCTCGAGGACGCCGCGCTCGCGGGCGGCCCGGATCGCCGGGGTCACCGGCAGTCCGGTGACCGAGACGACGGAGCCGGGTGGTAGGCCTTGTCGCACCCGGTTCTCGACGAGTGCCACTGCAGCCCTGCCGATCTCAGGGGTGAACTCCTCGTTGCGCCACGCTGGTTCGCGCCGGGTGGTCCAGGTGGTCGTGGTGACGCGGGAGATCTCGTCGAGTAGTTGCACCGCCGAGATACCGCCGCCGACGACCAGGACGTGCTTGCCGGTGAACTCGTCGGCGGAGTGGTAATCCTTGGTGTGCAGCTGCCGCCCGCGGAACCGGGTGGCCCCGCGATACCACGGGACGAAGGGATGTTCCCAGGTTCCGGTGGCGTTGATGATGCCCCTGACGGTGTAGATCTCGGAGTCGGTTTCGACACGCAGGTGGTCGGTGCGATCGCAGACCACCGTCACCTGAACCGGGCGGTGGACCGGGAGATCGAACCGTTTTTCGTAGTCCGCGTAGTACTCGGGCACCGCAGCGGCGGCGGCGACGAGGCCGGAGTCGGAACCGACGACGTCGTCGAACGCAGACCCGGGAAGGTCGTGGATGCCGTTGACGGTGCTCAATGTCAGAGACGGCCATCGGTGCTGCCACGCTCCGCCCGGTCCGTAGGCGCGGTCCAGGACGACGAACCCTGCTTCGGGACGGAGGCCGAATCGGCGAAGGTAGTACGCGGACGACAGCCCGGCCTGTCCGGCGCCGATTACGACGACGTCGACGGCTTTCGGGTCGGCCGCGGTGTCCTCGTGCGTCATCGACCCTCCCGGTCGGCTCAGTACATCCAGTGCTGTTGTGTGTCCAGTGCTGTTGTGTGTCCAGTGCTGTGGTGTGTCCAATGATGCCCCGCAATGCGAGGACGTGTGCGGCAACTGTGCAGGGAGGCGGGCCGGCGTCCGGAACGCCGGGTTCACGTTCGCGCGACGACCAATAATGTGATATCACTTTAATATCTTCAAGGTATCGGGAGGGAACGTCATGGACACACCGGACACATTCACCGTCGAGCGACCGGGTCGCTCGTCCAACGGCTGGGCCGTGCTCGTCGCGGGCCTCGTCGTCGACCTCGCCGCGATAGGACTGATCGTGTGGAGCGCGATCGAGATCAACGTTCCCCTGATCGTCATCGGCGCGGTGATCTTCGTGGTCGCCACCGTGTTTCTCGCTGGCCTGGTGCTGGTGGAGCCCAACGAAGCTCGCGTCCTGCAGCTGCTCGGCGGCTCGTATTCGGGGACATTGCGCGAACCCGGCCTGCGATGGATGAACCCACTCAACTCGCGGCGCAAGATCACCACCCGCATCCGCAACCACGAAACGGGCAAGGCGAAGGTCAACGATGCCGACGGCAATCCCATCGAGATTTCCGCGATCATCGTCTGGCAGGTCGAGGACACTGCCCGCGCAGTATTCGACGTCGACGACTTCGAAGAGTTCGTCGCCGTCCAGACCGAAGCCGCCGTTCGTCACATCGCAGGCAGCTACCCGTACGACGGCTCCGCCGAGGTGATGTCGTTGCGTCAGAACGCCGACGAGATCACCACCAAGTTGTCGGACGAGGTCCACGACCGCGTGCAGTCGGCAGGGGTCCGCATCATCGAGACCCGGATCAACCAGCTCGCGTACGCGCCGGAGATCGCGCAAGCCATGCTGCGCCGGCAGCAGGCCGGCGCGGTGATCGCCGCGCGCGAGCAGATCGTCCAGGGCGCCGTCTCCATGGTCGGCAGCGCACTCACCCGGCTCGAGGCCGAGCACACCGTCGAACTCGACGAGGAACGCAAGGCCGCGATGGTCTCCAACCTCCTCGTCGTCCTCTGCGGCGACCAGGGTGCGCAGCCCGTCGTCAACACAGGTTCGCTCTACCAGTAGGACGACGGCATGGCCGAACGTAAGAAGGTGCTGCTGCGGCTCGACCCCGCGGTTCACGATGCCCTCGCACGGTGGGCCGCGGACGAACTGCGTAGCACCAACGCGCAGATCGAGTTCGTTCTCCGTCGCGCTCTGACCGATGCCGGGCGGATGCCACGCGAGGCCGGGCGGATCCGAGGGCCCGGCCGTCCCCGAGTCGACGAGGACGAATGACTCGGCGTTCCGGTGGGAAGTGACCGTCCGAACCGCCCACGCACGCGTTCCGTAGCGGATAGTTTGTCCGGAGGCGCCTCGCTCATTCGGCGAGGAGCCTCCGGAAGGTGACGTCAAGAGGTACGCCGTGGATTTGTGGGGTTATGTCCAGGGACGCGAGCAGACCCTGCTGTTCCTGACCTACCAGCACGCCTCCCTTGCGTTCCAGACGGTCCTCGTCGGCAGTGTCGTCGCACTCGCGATCGGCATTGCCGTCTACCGCCTTCCAGTGCTGTCGTCGCTCACGCTCACCGGTAGTCGTGTGGCGCTGACCATCCCGTCTCTTGCCCTGCTCGCGCTGCTGATCATCCCGTTCGGGCTCGGCGTCACCCCCTCGTTCGTGATGCTCGCGTTCTTCGCCGCGATGCCGGTGATCGGCAGCTCCGTAGTGGGGCTGCGGTCCGTGTCGCCTGCGGTGGTCGAATCCGCGCGGGGGATCGGTCTTGCGCGATGGCGGATACTCGCATTCGTCGAACTGCCGATCGCATGGCCGGTCATCCTCAGCGGAATCCGCGTCTCGACCCAGATGGTCGTCGGTGTCGCGGCAATCGTCGCCTACGTGCTCGGCCCGGGGCTGGGCTCGCTGATCTTCAACGGACTGGCTCGTCTCGGCGGAACCAACGCTGTGGAAATGGCACTGACCGGGACCATCCTCGTCGTCCTCGTGGCCCTTGCCTTCGACGCACTGCTCGTACTCCTCGGGCGCCTGACAATTCCGAAGGGACTCTGATGGCGGATCAGCGCATCACCGGCACTTCGATACGTCTCGACGGCGTGGTCAAACGCTATCGCGGACAGGAGAAGCCAGCCGTCGAACGGCTCGACCTCGACATCGAGGCCGGCGACATCGTCGCCTTCGTGGGGCCGTCCGGATGCGGGAAGACCACCACCCTGAAGATGATCAACCGGCTGATCGAACCCACCGAGGGCCGCATTCTCATCGGCGACCGCGACGTCACCGATGAGAATCCTGACCGGCTCCGGCAGTCGATCGGCTACGTGATCCAATCGGGCGGCCTCTTTCCGCACTGGTCCGTCGCAAAGAACATCGGCGCGATTCCTCGTGTTCTGGGTTGGAGTCGCGCGAAGATTGCCGAACGCACCGAGTATCTCCTCGAACTCGTCGGCCTCGATCCGGGCACCTACGCCGACCGGCTCCCCCGAGACATGTCCGGCGGACAGCAACAGCGTGTCGGTGTCGCCAGGGCGCTCGCAGCGGACCCACCGGTGCTGTTGATGGACGAGCCGTTCGGGGCGGTCGACCCGCTCACCCGGGTCCGCCTGCAGGACAGCCTCCTGTCGATCCAGCAGGAGCTGGGAAAGACGATCGTCCTGGTCACGCACGATTTCCAGGAAGCGACGAAACTCGGCGACATGGTGCTCATCCTGTCCGAAGGTGGGCGCATCGAGCAGTACGCCACACCTGCGGAGATCCTCGCCGACCCGGCCACGCCCTTCGTCGAGGAGTTCGTCGGGTCCGGTGCCACACTCGCGCAGCTCACCCTCACGAGGGTGCGCGACGTCGACTACGAACAGGTGGTCACCGCATCCGTCGGCGAGAACGCCGACGAAGTGGCGGCTCGTGCCCGCGCTGCGGGGCACGACTGGATCGTCGTTGTCGACGGACGAGACAGACCGCGTGCGTGGCCCACCCTCGCCGAGGTCGCCACGAAACCGCAGATTTCCGATTACGTCGACGCGAGACTTCCGGTGGTGAGCGAATCGTCGACGCTCAACGATGCGCTCGACTCGATGCTCGCCGCGAGTCAAGGCGGGGTTCTCGTCACCGACGGTCGCGGTGTGATGCGGGGAGCGCTGCGAATTGACACGGTGATGGCGGTGATCCGCGCGAACACGGCCGAGGTGAGATCGGATGACGAGGAGCCCTCGTACGTCTCGCACGAAGAGGGCCGGCACCGGGAGGGCGCGTGACCTCCGCGAGACGTGTGCCGGTGGACGTCTGGATCGAGCCACTGATCATCGTCGTGGTCGGTGCCGGCTACCTGTACTGGTATCTGACGTCGTCGTTCACCGAAACCGAGCAAGCGGCGCTGGGGTGGGACAACCTGCGCGCGACCATCGTCGACCACATCGTGCTGACTGTGGTGGCGGCGATCATCGTGATTTTGATCGCCGTGCCTCTCGGGATCCTGCTGAGCCGCGACTCGATGCGGTGGCTCAACCCGGTCGTTGTCAATGCGGCCAACGTCGGACAGGCCGCCCCGGCCGTGGGATTGCTCGTCCTGTTCACGATGTGGCTCGGCACCGGATTCCGGACCGCGGTGATCGGTCTCGTCGTGTACGCGATTCTTCCGATCCTCCAGAACACGATCGTCGGGCTGCGGCAGGTGGACAGGCGGGTGATCGAGGCGGCCCGAGGCATCGGGTTCTCCGGCGCGCGCACCCTGGTGCGTGTCGAGTTACCGCTCGCAGTCCCGATCATTCTCAACGGCATTCGAACCGCGCTGGTCATCCTGGTCGGAACAGCGACACTGAGCACTTTCATCGGGGCGGCCAGCCTGGGGACACTGATCACCACGGGAGTCACGCTGTTTCTTCCCGCTCTGCTCGTCTCAGGCGCGATCCTCGTGGCACTGCTGGCGCTGATCATCGATTGGCTGGGCAGGCTCGTCGAGTTCGCCGCGACACCGCGAGGTCTCTCGTGATCCGGCGCAGTACGCGGGTGCTTGCCTGTGTGGTCTGTGTGGTGACTCTCGCTGCATGTGGCCTGGTCAGCTCGTCGGGCACGTTCCGGAAAGCCGCACTGCCCGACGGCAGTGAGCCCTTGGCTGGAGCCTCGCTGGTCGTCTCGTCCAAGAGTTTCACCGAGGGCGTCCTCCTCGGCAAGATCACGGCCACCTACCTTGCCGCCGCCGGTGCAGACGTGTCCGACCTCACGGGCGCACCCGGATCGGCCTCGTCGCGTCAGGCGCTGCTGAACGGCGATGTCGACATCGTCTGGGAGTACACCGGTACCGGATGGGTGACCTATCACGGACAGACCGAGACGATCACCGATCCGGACGAACTCTGGGAGCGGGTCCGGGAGATCGAAAAACAGGAATACGACCTCGACTGGCTTCCGCCGGCGAATTTCAACAACACCTACGCGTTCGCCGCGTCTTCCCCGACCGCGGAGCGACTCGGTGTGCAGCGCCTGGAAGACATCGCGAGCCTTCCGATCGAGGAGCGTACGTTCTGCGTGGACGACGAGTTCTTCAGCCGCCCCGATGGTTTCGTACCGATGCTCGAGGCATACGGGATTCCGTTCAACGACCCGAACGGGGTTCCTGCCGGGAACGTGACCAGGATGGACACGGGCGTGATCTACACGTCCACCGCGTCGAGTGAGCCCTGCAATTTCGGGATGGTCTACACCACCGACGGCCGGGTGCGGAACCTCGACCTCGTCGTCCTCGAAGACAACCGGAGTTTCTTTCTGCCCTACAGTGGAACCGCGGTGGTCCGCGGAGAGGTCCTGGCAGCGCATCCGGCGATCGCCGACCTCATGGGCACGCTCTCCGAGCGGTTGACCGAGGGCGTGCTGCAGGACCTCAACGGCCGGGTCGACATCGAGGGGCACGAGCCGTCCGAGGTCGCGTACGAGTGGTTGATCGCCGAGGGACTCGTCTCATAGAACGCGCGGGCGAAACGCACTCGGACCGGTGAAATTCTCTGGGCGAATCATGATCGTTCCCGCTAGTGTCGTTGAGGTGAAGACGTCATGCTGATCCGCCTGATCGTCACCTACCTGCCGCGATATCGTGTGAACGTCGCGGCGGTGGTGATTCTGCAGTTCGTGGCAACGGTCGCGATGCTCTATCTGCCGACGCTCAACGCCGACATCATCGACAACGGTGTCGCCAAAGGCGACACCGGATACATCCTGCGTATCGGCGGCTGGATGTTTGCGGTGGCATTCGTGCAGTTGTTCTGCATGGTGTCCGGGCAGTACTTCGGTGCCCGAGGTGCGCTCGCCGTGGGACGCGACCTGCGTCACGATCTGCTGCACCGGGCAAACACCTTCTCGGCGCGCGAAGTCGGCATGCTCGGTGCACCGTCGTTGATCACCCGTACCACCAACGATGTCCAGCAGGTTCAGCTCCTACTGGTGATGAGTTCGTTCATCCTGGTCACGGCACCGATCATGTGTATCGGCGGGATCGTCATGGGGATTCACGTCGCGGCACCCATGGCGTGGGTACTCGTGGTGGCGGTGCCCATTCTCGGGGTCACCATGGCACTGATCATCCGGGTGATGGTCCCTGGATTCCGGGTGATGCAGGAACGGCTGGACAGCGTCAACCGGATTCTGCGGGAGCAGATCACGGGGATCCGCGTGGTCCGCGCCTTCGTTCGGGAACGGTACGAAGCCGACAGGTTCGAGGTTGCCAACGACGAACTCGCGGACGCGAGCCTGCGCGTCGGACGGATGATGGCGTTGATGTTCCCCGTGGTCATGGGGATCACCAACGTGACCATCGTCGCGATCATCTGGGTCGGCGGGCACGAGATCTCCGACGGCAGTGTGGAGATCGGCGCCCTGAGCGCGATGATCAGCTACGTCATGCAGATCATGATGTCGGTCATGATGGCGTCGTTCCTTGCGATGATGGCTCCGCGAGCAACTGTGTGCGCAGAGCGGATCGGTGAGGTCCTCGCGACCGAAACCTCGGTGGTGCGGCCGGCCGAACCGATCGGGTTCGACGCGGATCCGGCCACCGTGGAGTTCCGAAGCGCACAGTTCCGATACCCAGGCGCCGACAGTCCGGTCCTGGACGGCATGACCTTCCGCGTCGACCCCGGCACCACCACCGCGGTCATCGGGTCGACGGGTTCGGGCAAGACGACCCTGATCGGATTGGTGCCGCGCCTGATCGACGTCACGGACGGCGCAGTCCTGGTCGGTGGTACCGATGTCCGTCATCTCGATCCCGACGTACTGCGGGCGGAGATCGGACTGGTGCCGCAGCGTGCCTACCTGTTCTCCGGCACCGTCGCCTCCAATGTGCGTTACGGGAAGCCGGATGCCACCGACGACGAGGTCTGGGAGGCACTGCGCATCGCGCAGGCCGACGAGTTCGTCCGCGCGATGCCGCAGGGACTGGACACCCCGATCGCACAGGGCGGCACGACGGTCTCGGGTGGTCAGCGACAGCGCCTGGCGATCGCGCGGGCGCTGGTTCGACGGCCGTCGATCTACCTGTTCGACGACGCGTTCTCGGCTCTGGACCTGTCGACCGATGCGCACCTGAGGGCTGCGCTGCGGCCGGTGATCACCACCTCGGCCGTGATCATCGTCGCGCAACGCGTGTCGACGATCATGGACGCCGACCAGATCGTGGTGCTCGATCGTGGACGGATCGTCGGGTTGGGGCAGCACGACGAGCTGCTCGACTCGTGCGAGACCTACTCCGAGATCGTCCGGTCGCAGCTCGCCGTCGAGGAGCGGTCGTGACCGGCCCGGGCGGCAGGCAGCCGCTGGGTGCCCCGGTGCAGAAGGCGCGTTCCTTCCTGCCGTCAATGAAGCGGCTCCTGCACCTGCTCGTGTCGTATCGCGGCTTCATGATCGTGATCCTGACCGCGACCGTCGGATCGGTGATCCTCACGGCGATCGCGCCGCGGATCCTCGGCCACGCCACCGACCTGATCTTCAACGGTGTCATCGGCCGGATGCTCCCGGCCGGCACCACCAAGGAACAGGCAGTCGCCGACCTCCGAGCGCAGGGGCAGGACACCTTCGCCGACATGGTCGGGTCGATGGACCTCACCCCCGGTGTCGGCATCGATTTCACCGCCGTCGGGCAGGTGCTGTTGACGGTCCTCGCCCTGTACGTGGGATCGGCGCTGCTGGCGTGGGTCGGTGCCTATCTGCTCAACATCGTCGTCGTCGGCACCATCAAGCGATTGCGTTCCGATGTCGAGGAGAAGGTGCATCGTCTGCCACTGCACTACTACGACACGACGCCGCGCGGGGATCTGCTCAGCCGCGTCACCAACGACCTCGACAATCTGTCGCAGAGCCTGCAGCAGACCGTCTCGCAGGCCCTGAACTCGGTGCTGACCGTCATCGCGATCCTGATCATGATGCTCTCGATCTCACCTCTGCTCACGCTCATTGCGCTGGTGGTGATCCCGCTGTCGATCGTCGCGACCGTCCTGATCGCCCGGCGATCCAAACCGCACTTCTCCGCGCAGTGGTCGTCCACCGGCAAGCTCAACGCGCAGGTCGAAGAAGCGTTCACCGGGCACGAACTGATGTTGGCGTTCGGCAGGCAGCAGGAGGTCGAAGACGAGTTCGACACCCGCAACGACAAACTCTACAACTCGAGCTGGCGCGCCCAGTTCATCTCCGGCCTGGTGCAGCCGACCATCATGTTCCTGGGCAACCTGAACTTCGTCGCGGTGGCGGTCGTGGGCGGCCTCCAGGTCGCGTCCGGCTCGATCAGTCTCGGGTCGGTGCAGGCATTCATTCAGTACTCGCGTCAGTTCACCCAGCCGCTCGCCCAGATCGGCTCGATGGTCAACCTTCTGCAGAGCGGAGTGGCCTCGGCAGAGCGGATCTTCGACATCCTCGACGCCGAGGAACAGAGCACAGATCCGGCCGACCCGCAGACCCCCTCGACGAACTGCGGGCAAATCGAATTCGACGACGCGTCGTTCCGCTACGTACCCGACAGGCCGCTCATCGAGAACTTGTCGCTGGTGGCCGAACCCGGGCACATGATCGCAATCGTGGGACCGACCGGCGCAGGCAAGACCACCCTCGTCAACCTCATCATGCGGTTCTACGACGTCGACTCGGGAACGATCCGCGTCGACGGGGTCGATTCACAGCGCATGACTCGCGACGACCTGCGCGAGCGTACCGGAATGGTTCTGCAGGATTCGTGGCTGTTCGGCGGCACCATCTACGAGAACATCGCCTACGGCGACCCGACCGCCACCCGCGACGAGGTGATCGAAGCCGCCGAACTGAGCCACGTCGACCACTTCGTGCGTGCCCTGCCCGACGGGTACGAGACGATGCTCGACGAGGAAGGCGGCGGCGTCAGCGCCGGGGAGCGACAGCTGATCACGATCGCACGGGCCTTTCTCGCCAAGCCCGTCGTGCTCATCCTCGACGAGGCGACCAGCTCCGTCGACACCCGCACCGAACTGCTGATCCAGCAGGCGATGGCCACATTGCGCACCGATCGGACGAGTTTCGTCATTGCACACCGGCTTTCGACGATCCGTGATGCCGACGTCATCGTCGTCATGGAAGACGGGCGCATCGTCGAGCAAGGCAACCACGAGCAGCTTCTTGCAGTCCGCGGTGCTTACTATGACCTGTACGTCAGTCAGTTCACCGGCCCGGTCGAGACCGTGGAAGATCCCGGCCCAGCGACGGCCATCGAACAGGCATGACGAGCGGGGCCGAACACGGCTGATCGACATCGCTGCCGAGTGAATTGCTGCCGAGTGATCTGTCAGCGCCTGCTCGGCGCAACCGACAGCACCGACTCAGTGGGTAGTCGCGGCGTCGGTGCCGGCCGGCCTTGCGACGCGGCGACCCCGATGCGGACCAGAGCCTGCGGGTGCCCGCCGTCGGGGGCGAGCCCAGCGATGATCTCTCGGCTGCCTGCAAGCTCGGTTACGTGGGTCAGCGGGCACGACGCCAGACGATCCGCCGTCGCTTCGAGGAGCAGCGCCGAGAGCATCCGGCCCGCGGCCAGCCACGCGTGCCGTTCGTCCGTCGGGGTGCTGACCAACAGGACGGTCGAGGCGTCGGACTGGTCGGCTGTATCGGACTGGGAGGTTCTGCTGCCGACGGGAAATCGGCGTCCGACATCGACCCGGCGGTGTTGCTCGGCGGTCACCAGCGCCTCGCGCGGGATGCCCAGAGTGTTCGTGGTGTGCCCGGCCCACCAGTGCAGTTCCTCCTGATACGAGGTGTCGTAGCGGCGGAGTGCAGCGCTGCGCGCGGTCGCGTCGGCCAATATGGCACGTGCCGCCGGTGACAGGATCGTCACGGTGGCGTCGCCGGGCCCGGCGTTCGACACCACGTCGAGCGTCGTGGCGTGGTCGGGTGCCCCGAGGGGTCGCCGGTCGGAAAACCGTCGCCGGATGGCCGCGACGAGATCGAAATCATGCGAGGCAGGGCGGGCGCTGTGCCCGAAGCGAACGGTGGCGAGGTGATCGGAATGTGCGCCGTCGGGAAGACGGCGAACGTCGGTCGACCATTTCAGGGCGGTGAATGCGACCTGCAGGTGATGCAAGGCGGCGCCGCAACTGATGACGAGTTGCCTGCCCGACGGGTCGACGGCCTCGAGCATTCGCGTCGCGTCGCCGTGGAGGTGGAGTGCCCCCGCCTCGTATCGCCAGTGCCACGGTTGGCTGTTGTGCACCGACGGCGCCCGGCACGCGAGATCCACGGCCATCCGCACGACGTCGAAATCGGGAATCTGGGTGCTCATGATCGCTCCCCCGGTTTGTCTGACCCGTCCGGTCTGGCCCCTATTGTTCGCCGTCGGTGTCGCCAGGTCCAGGGACAATGGCCATCGACTCCATCACCGTGTACGTAGTGGTGGGATGATGCGGATGCTCGAGTCGAACAGAATAGGACGATCATGATCGAAATCAGCCGCGACGACGCCGTGGTGACAGTGGAACTCCAGCGCGAGGAACGACGTAACGCACTGACCACCCAATTGTGTGTGGAGATCCGCGAGGCCGTCGAAAAGGCTGTGGAGGACGACGCGCGAGTGGTCGTGATCACCGGACGCGGTACGTCCTTCTGTGCGGGAGCGGATCTGTCCGGCGACGTGTACGCCGAGGGATTCACCGACAGCCTCGCGGAATTGCTCCGCACGATCGTGGAAGCCCCCCTCCCGGTGGTCGCCGCGGTCAACGGTCCGGCGATCGGTGCGGGCACGCAACTGGCACTCGCGTCGGATCTGCGCGTAGTGGCACCCGGCGCGCGGTTCGCGGTACCCGCGGCGAAACTGGGGATCTCGGTGGACCGATGGACGGTGCGACGGCTCGCGTCGCTCGTCGGTGGCGGACGAGCCCGCACCGTGATGCTCGCGTGCGAGGCGATCGAGACCGACGACGCACTCGCCTATGGTCTGGCGAACAAGATCGGCGACCTGGCCGCCGCTCAGGCATGGGCACACGAGATCGCGAAGCTCGCGCCGCTGTCGATACACGCACACAAGCTGTTCCTCAACGACGACGGCACCCGCCGCGACCCCACCGCCGAACAACAGGCGGCAGCTGCCGCGGCGTGGCTCAGTGAGGACGCGCAGGAAGCGCGCAAAGCGCGAGCCGAACGACGCGACCCGATCTTCCAGGGTCGATGAACCTCGGGCGGGTGGCGTCGTCCGCCGCCGCGGGCGTCGGGCTCGCCTGGCTTGCCCGCGCCGCACGCGGGCTGCCCACATCGATCGGTGCTTCGGTGTCCGACATCCGCCCGTATGCGGCCGGATCGCCGCAGTACTGGGACGACCGGTTCCACAACACCGAGTCCTCTTCTGCCCTCGATCCCGAAGCCGGTGGCGGGTTCGTCAAGGACCTTCTCGCCCGCGGTTCCCGCGGAAGACCGTCGGGGGCCGTCCCGATCGCCCCGTACGTCGCGCCCGTGTCCTCGGGGCCGCTCGCCGTGACGTGGTTCGGGCATTCGAGCGCGCTGATCGAGATCGACGGATACCGAGTGCTGGCCGATCCGGTGTGGAGCGACAGGGTGTCGCCCTCGGCGACGGTCGGGCCGATGCGCTTGCATCGTGTACCGGTCGAACTGTCGGTGCTGCCGCCGATCGACGCCGTCGTCATCTCGCACGACCACTACGACCACCTCGACCGCGTCACGGTCGAAGCGCTCGCTGCGTCGCAGCCCCGGACCAGATTCCTGGTGCCCGTCGGGGTGGGCGCGCATCTGCGGAAGTGGCAGGTGCCCCAGGAGCGGATCGTCGAACTCGACTGGGACGAGCACACTGAGATCGGTGGGCTCAGGGTGACGTGCACCGAGGCCCGCCACTTTTCGGGTCGGGGTCTGCAACGCAACACCACACTGTGGTCGTCGTGGGTGCTCGCCGGGCCCACGCATTCGGTGTTCTTCGGTGGCGACAGCGGGTACACCCGGCGATTTGCCGATCTCGGAGAGAAGTACGGCCCGTTCGACCTGACGCTGCTCCCCGTCGGGGCGTACGACCCGCGGTGGCCCGACATCCACATGAATCCGGAAGAGGCGGTGCGCACCCACCTGGATCTCGGCGGCACCGAGCGCCGCGACAGCCTCCTCGTCCCGGTGCACTGGGGCACGTTCAACCTCGCGTTCCACGCCTGGTCGGAGCCGATCGCCCGCCTGTTGCCTGCGGCGGAGACCGACGGGGTAGCGACCGTGGTGCCGATGCCCGGGCAGCGGGTAGATGTGTCGCGGCCTCGGACGGACGATCCGTGGTGGACAGCATTGGGATGACGCGAAGTGCGGTGCTGCCGACCGGCCGCGCCTTCCTGGAATAACCTGTTCTCCATGGCAGCTGACGAGCCGACCGCGACGGTCGGGTCGGGCGAGACGGTCGTGACCGAGTCCGCGCACGTCCTGAACGGACTGACCGCCGATGAGGTCGCCGAACGGGTCGCTCGAGGTGAGACGAACGACGTCCCGGACAGGGCCTCACGGTCCGTCAAGGACATCGTGCGCGCGAACGTGTTCACGCGCATCAACGCGATCCTCGGTGTGCTCTTCCTGATCGTGTTGTTCACCGGTTCGATCATCGACGGTATGTTCGGGCTGCTGATCATCGCGAACAGCGGGATCGGCATCATCCAGGAGGTGCGCGCCAAGCGCACCCTCGACAAGCTTGCGATCGTCGGCCAGGCCAAACCTGTGGTACGCCGGGGTGGCACGTCCGCAGAGTTGTCGCCGCGCGAAGTGGTCCTCGACGACATCATCGAACTCGGCCCCGGCGATCAACTCGTGGTCGACGGCATCGTCGTCGACGGATCAGCGCTCGAACTCGACGAATCGCTGCTCACCGGGGAAGCCGACCCGATCGACAAGACACCGGGCTCGACGGTGATGTCCGGCAGCTTCGTGGCGTCCGGCAGCGGTGCATACCGGGCGACGAAAGTGGGCAGCGACGCCTACGCCGCACGACTCGCCGACGAGGCCAGCAAGTTCACGCTGGTCCATTCCGAACTCAACGCCGGGATCAACAAGATCCTGAAGTTCATCACCTACCTGATGATCCCCGCGGGCCTGCTCATCATCTACAACCAGTTGTTCTCGAGCGGCGAGGCGCTCGGACCGGCGTTGAGCGGCATGGTGGCAGCGCTCGTGCCGATGGTGCCCGAAGGGCTCGTGCTGATGACGTCGATCGCGTTCGCGGTGGGTGTCATCCGGCTCGGGCGTCGCCAGTGCCTGGTGCAGGAACTGCCCGCGATCGAAGGCCTCGCCCGCGTCGATGTCGTGTGCGCAGACAAGACGGGCACGCTCACCGAGAACGGGATGCGGCTGGCGGACATCGTTGCCGCGGGCGGCACGGATCTCGATGCCGTGCGTGCGGCGTTGGCAGCGATTGCCGCCGACGACCCGCGACCGAACGCGAGCGTACTCGCGATCGCCGAGGCATTTCCGGAGGATCCGGGGTGGGGCGAATCGACCGCGGTCGCGCCCTTCTCGTCGGCCAAGAAGTGGAGTGGGCAATCCTACGGCGACCGTGGCAATTGGCTGCTCGGTGCCCCCGACGTGTTGCTCGATCCCGCATCGGATTTCGCGCGGCAGGCCGAGCGGATCGGAGCGAAGGGTCTCCGGGTGCTGCTGCTCGCCTCCAGCGACCGTCCCGTCGACGCCCCGGAGGCTCCCGGAGAGGTGACACCGCAGGCGTTGGTGGTGCTCGAGCAACGGATCCGGCCCGACGCGCAGGACACCCTCGAATACTTCGCCGGCCAGAAGGTCGAGGTCAAGGTGATCTCCGGCGACAATGCCGTGTCGGTGGGTGCAGTTGCGTCGTCGCTGGGTCTTCCGGGCGGCGACACCCCCGTCGACGCACGCACTCTGCCCGAAGCCCGGGATTCTCTTGCCGAAACCGTCGGATCTGCAACGACATTCGGACGCGTTCGGCCCGATCAGAAGCGCGCGATGGTCGGGGCTCTGCAGTCGCGGGGCCACACCGTCGCGATGACCGGCGACGGTGTCAACGACGTCCTGGCGCTCAAGGACGCCGACATCGGTGTCGCGATGGGATCGGGTAGCCCGGCGACCCGTTCGGTCGCGCAGATCGTGTTGCTGGACAACAAGTTCGCGACGCTTCCTTATGTGGTGGCGGAGGGGCGTCGTGTCATCGGCAACATCGAACGCGTCTCGAATCTCTTCCTCACCAAGACCGTGTATTCGGTGTTGCTCGCATTCCTCGTCGGAGTGTCGGGAGCGTTGTCGCAGATCTTCGAATTCGAGCCGCTGCCATATCCGTTCCTACCCCGGCACGTGACGATCGCCGCCTGGTTCACCATCGGCATTCCGGCGTTCCTGTTGTCGCTCGCGCCGAACAACGAACGTGCGCGGTCGGGTTTCGTGTCGCGGGTGATGCGATTGGCAATTCCGTCGGGCGTGGTGATCGGTGTGGCCACATTCGTCTGCTACGTGCTCGTCTACGGCGGACCGGATCAGACGGAGCAGCAGAAGATCCAGGCGGGAACATCTGCTCTGATCACCCTGATCATGATTGCGTTGTGGGTTCTCGCGGTGGTAGCGCGGCCGTACCAGTGGTGGAAGATCGTGCTGCTCGCCGGCTCGCTGCTCGGTTACGTGGTGTTGTTCTCGGTGCCGGTCACGCGGGAATTCTTCGCGCTGGACCCGTCGAACATCGCCTATTCGACGATCGCGGTGACCTGCGGCGCGATCGGGGTGGTGCTCGTCGAGGTCGTCTGGTGGGTCTCCGGCCGTCTGCACGGTGAACACCGACGGTTGTTCGCAGCTCCGGACGACCTGCTTCCGGGAGTACACTGACCTTCGTCCGATGCCTGGATTCGTCGGTGTGTGTTTCGTAGGGCCTGTCGGGCGGAAACTCGTGTCGGCGACTCCATCCACATCGAAGGAGGACGGCATGGGTTTGATGGATTCCCTCAAGGGACTGCTCGGCAAGGGCCAGGAGTATGCGGCACGAAACCCCGACAAGGTGGACGGGTACATCGACAAGGCCGGCGACGCGATCGACGGGAAGACCGGCGGTAAGTACTCGCAGCACGTCGACAAGGCGCAGGACGCTGCGAAGAAGCACCTCGGTGGGTCGGGCAGGGAGAGCTCACCCGGGCAGAGCGCACCCGATCAGAGCGGGGAAAACCCGCCGCCGCAGACCCCGCAGTAGCTCTCGTTCACCGGCCCCTCTGCGGTCCGGTTCGGGTTATGGAAAGCTTGATCGTCGCCGTACCCGGACGAAAGGACCAGCAGTGGGCTTCATGGATCAGGCAAAGGGTCTCATCGACAAGGGCAAGGAGTTCGCTGCCGAGCATCCCGACAAGGTGAACGAGGCCATCGACAAGGTCGGTGACCTGGCCGACGACAAGACCGGCGGCAAGTTCGCGGACAAGGTCGACAGCGCCCAGAGTGCCGCGAAGAAGACCCTCGGCACCGCCTGAGGTCTCCGGCCCCACGCATGCCCGAGCACCGCGGCGTGCGTGGGGCGCCGTGCTTCGGGCCCACGAAGCACAGTCTCTGAAGCAGAATCGACCAGGTGAGCGGAACCTGGATCCTCCTCGTGGTCGTCGTGGCGATCGCAGTCACCGGCCTGGCGAACCGCGGGAACCTGCAGGCACCATTGGTGCTGGTCGTGATCGGGGCGCTCGCGTCGTTCATTCCGGGCCTGCCCCAGCTGGAACTCGAGCCGCACGTTCTCCTCGGAGTCGTCCTGCCGCCGCTGCTGTATTCGGCCGCGTTACGATTCTCGGTAGCTACCTTCAAACGCAATCTGTCGCATATTCTCCGGCTCGGTATCGGGACGGTCCTGGTCACCGCGTTCGTCGTGGCCTTCTTCGCGGAGTGGCTCGTTCCGGAGTTCACCTTCGGCGCGGCGCTGGTACTCGGAGCAGTTGTCGCACCCACGGACGCGGTCAGTGCGGTCGCGGTCGGCCGGAAACTCGGGTTGCCGAAGCGGGTCATCGCGATCCTCACCGGAGAAGGCCTGGTCAACGATGCCACCGCTCTGACCCTGTTCACGGTCGCTGTCTCCGCGGTCGTCGGGACCGAGGTGTTCGTCGACTCACCCGTCGTGTTCTTCGGCTACGAGGTAGTCGGTGGCGTCGCGGTCGGGCTCGTCCTCGCCGTGATCGTGCACTGGGTGCGTACCCACATGGATCACCCGCCGCTGGAAACCGTGCTCGGTGTGGTCATTCCGTTCACCGCATATCTCGTGGCCGAGGAGATCCACGCATCCGGAGTGCTCGCGGTCGTCGCCGCGGGCCTGTACATGGGGCATCGAGCGACCGATCTGTCGGTGACCACCAGGCTGCAGGAACGATTCGTCTGGGAAAGTCTCGACATCCTGCTCGAGATGTTCGTGTTCGCCTACATGGGTCTGCAGCTGAAGTTCGTCCTGGACGACGTGACCGACGATGGCTACGACATCGTCACCATCCTGCTGTACGCGTTCGCGGTACTGGTCGTGGTCATGCTCGTCCGTCCGGTGTGGGGCCTGCTGAACTGGGGCCGGCGACGAGCCGCCCGGACGGCCGGCCTGGGCAGGCTCGGCCGCGACCCGCTCAGTTTCCGAGAACACGTCGTGGTGTCGTGGGCCGGAATGCGCGGCGTGGTGACACTCGCCGCTGCGGGGGGTATCCCGTTCGTGCTGGCGTCCGGCGAACCGTTCCCCGGTCGCGAGATCATCCACCTCACCGCGATCGTCGTCGCTGTCGGCACGCTGCTCATCCAGGGCTCGACCATGCCCGCGCTGATCCGTCGCCTCGACGTCACCGATCCGTACGAGCGGTTACGTACCGAGGAGCAGCGTGCGCTGGCGCGGTCGATCAGTTCTGCCGCGGCGCGGAGGCGGTTACGAGTCCTCTCCACGGAGCTTCCTGACGGGGCCGACGCCGACGCAGTGCGGAGAATCCTCGACCGTGTCGAACGGTCGATCCAGGCACGTGTCGATGTCGAGCGCGACGAATCGGAGATCGACATCGAGCACGGTCCCGGTGCGGGGGTGCTGTTCGACAGATTTCGACGCGCGGTGCTGCGGGCCCAGCGCACCGCACTGATCGCCGCGCGTGACGACGGCACACTCGACGACGAAACGCTTCGTACCGAACTCGAAAGCCTCGACATCGAAGAGGCCGCGGCAGAGGAGCGGATCGACCGGCGCGGCCGTGACTGATCCGGCTCGTGTACGTCGACCGCTGTTCACCGCTGCGCGTCGTAGCGTAGGTCTGTGACCGGAACCGTCGTCGTTGTCGTCGCCGTCGTGACACTGTGCGTTGCCGCAGGGATCGCGGCCGTGTGGGTGCGTACCCGTCGCGTCGTCACGACACCCGCCGAGCGTGCTGTCCACGCGACCCTGCACACCGCGTCGCTTGCGGCGCGCCCCCTGCGCGGTGGTCTGGACTCGGCCTCGGCGCAGGAAGCGGCCCCGCATCTGCGGATGCTCCTCGCGGAGGCGCAGGCGGTGGCCCTCTTCGACGCGGACGGCGACCTACTCGCATGGGACGGTCCGTTCGAATCGCTGTCCGAGCAGGTCCGAGATGCTGTGGCACGAGCAATCGACGGCGAGCGGCGCGTCCTGGTGGGACACGGCTCGCTCGCGCGCGGACCGGGCGACATCGCCGCGCGGGCCGTGGTCGCGCAGCCGCTGGTCATCGACGAGGTCGGTGTCGCAGGTGTGCTCGGCGTCGTCACCACCACGGATCCTGGGCCTGCGCTGCTCGGGGCGCTCACCGAGGTGGCCCGCTACGCGTGCAGTCAGCTCGAACTCGCCGAGCTCGACGCGTCGCGTGCCCGACTCGACCGTGCCGAGGTGCGCGCGCTGCGGGCACAGATCAGTCCGCACTTCATCTACAACGCGCTCAATACGGTCGCCTCGTTCGTGCGCACCGACCCCGACCGGGCACGCGAGCTACTGCTCGATTTCGCGGACTTCACCCGCTACTCGTTCCGCGCGACCGGCGAATACACGTTGCTCGCCGACGAACTGCGCAACATCGACCGATATCTGACGCTGGAACGCGCCCGCTTCGGCAACGCACTCGAAGTTCGACTGCAGGTCGCGCCCGAGGTGCTCAACGTCGCTCTGCCGTTTCTTGCGTTGCAGCCCCTCGTGGAGAACGCGGTGCGGCACGGCATCGCCGGAAAGCCCACCCGTGCCGGCGCCATCACGATCGTGGCCGCCGATGAGGGAACCGACTGCATCATCAGCGTCGAGGACGACGGAGTCGGGATGGACCCGGAACTGTTGCGGTCGGGGGTGCTCGACTCGACCGCCGACCGAAGTGAGGGGAGCGGGGTCAAGGAATCCGCCCACGTCGGCCTCTCCAACGTCGACGACCGGCTGCGCGCAGCATTCGGCAACGACTACGGTCTCGTCGTCGACACCGCGCCGGGCGCCGGCACCAAGGTGAGCATGCGGGTACCGAAGTTCCGGGCGGGTATCCGGCCGTGATCGGATTCGTTCGTGGCACGATGAGTCTGCTGTGAACGAGACTCCCGACACCTTGAACGTGCTCGCCGTCGACGACGAACCGCCCGCGCTCGACGAGCTGGCCTATCTTCTGCGTGCCCGCCCGGAGATCGGGCAGGCCCACACCGCAGGTGATGCAACCACCGCGCTGAGGCTACTGCGCGACGGTGGCATCGACGCGGTGTTCCTCGACATCAACATGCCCGGACTCGACGGGCTGGAACTCGCCGGGATCCTCCGGAACTTCGCGACCCCACCGTCGGTGGTTTTCGTGACCGCGCATGACGACCGTGCCGTGTCGGCGTTCGACCTGGGCGCGGTGGACTACGTCCTCAAGCCGTTGCGGGAGGAACGGCTCGCCGAGGCCGTACGCCGGATCGTCGAACGCCGGCGAACGCCCCTGTCCGGCAATGCCGACCCGGAGTCGCGAGACGAGGTGATCCCCGTCGAACTCGGCGGCGTGACCACCCTGGTGTCGCGGTCCTCGGTGCGCTGGGTGGAAGCCGATGGTGACTACGCGCGCCTGCACACCGACACCGCATCGCACCTCGTGCGCATCCCGATCTCGTCGTTGGAGAGCCGCTGGGCGGATGCCGGCTTCCTTCGGGTCCACCGGTCGTACCTGGTGTCGCTGCCGTTGGTGACCGGCATCCGCAGTGCCGGGACGGGGATGGTCGTGTGCCTGAAGCCTGTCGGCAGTGAGGCCCCTGTCGAGTTGCCCGTCAGCCGCCGTCATACCCGTGAACTCAAAGACCGTTTGATCAGAGGCCCGATGCAGTCGTGGACGTCGCGGTGAGTGGCCCCTCCGCTCGCCCCGCAACCGGGCCGCACCGCGAACGCGTCGTGCTCGCGAAGAGGCGCGGTGCACGCATGGTGCGTACCCGTGTCGAGGTGCAGCAGCAGACCGAGGTCGGCGACGCGATGGTCCGCGGCCTGGTGCGCGCGCAACTCGGACTCGCCTTGCGGATCGCAGTGGTCCCGGTGTGCCTACTGGGTGCGATCCCCGTGGTGCTCGCACTGTTTCCGGCACTGGCCGACCTCACCCTGTGGAATGTGCGGGTGCCGTGGATCCTGTTGGGGTTCGTCTCCTATCTCCTGCTCCTGGGCTGCGCCTGGCTGTATGTGCGCTTGGCTGAACGCAACGAGCAGGATTTCACCGACCTGACCGACGATTGATGTCCCCGCCCATGAACAGTCATCGCTCATGAACGGCTCACGCCTATGAACGGTTCGGTTCCTGTCCTCACGGTGGTCGGTATCGTTGCCGCCGCGTTCGCGACGGTCGCGATCGGTGTGTACGGGGTGCGGATCTCGCGCACCACCTCGGATTTCCTCGTCGCATCCCGCAGCGTCGGTCCTCGCTGGAATGCCGCGGCGATCTCGGGTGAATACCTATCCGCCGCATCGTTCCTCGGTGTCGCGGGTCTCGTCGCCAAGTACGGTACCGACGCACTGTGGTATCCGGTGGGGTTCACGGCCGGCTACCTCGGCCTGCTGTTGTTCGTCGCCGCGCCGCTGCGCCGTTCGGGTGCGTACACCGTCCCTGATTTCGCCGAGTTCCGGCTCGGTGAGCCCTGGCTGCGGTCGCTGTCGATGGTCATCGTCGCGATCATCTGTGTGCTTTACCTGGTACCGCAGTTCCAAGGCGCCGGACTGACACTGAACATCCTGCTCGGACTGCCCAGCTGGGTCGGCGCGGCCGTGGTCGGAGTCATTGTGATCGCCAACGTGGTGGGCGGCGGCATGCGATCGATCACGTTCGTGCAGGCCTTCCAGTACTGGCTCAAACTCACCGCGGTCGCGGTGCCCGCACTGTTTCTGACGATCTACTTCGTGAACGACCATCGCGGGGTCGACGAACCGGCACCCCCAACCGTCACCGAGACGACCACGGTCGACATCACCGTCGATGTCGTCGTGCAGGTCGCGGAGCAGATCCCGGTCACGGTGACGGGCGAGGTCGATTCCCAGCCGGTAGCGGGCAGGATCGTACTGACCCCCGGCGAACACGAACTCAGCGCGGGCACCGAACTGGTGCTCGACGCCGGATCGTCCGTGCCGGTGGTGGCCGGGGCGCCCTCCGGCAACGACGCCTGGGGGTCACCCGGCGCGGGAATCGGTGCGGGCAGCGAACACCACCTGTTCCAGGTGTATTCGCTGATGATCGCCACATTCCTGGGGACGATGGGCCTGCCGCACGTCCTGGTGCGGTTCTACACGAACCCCGACGGACGGACGGCGCGTATGACGTCGTTCGCCGTGATCGGGCTGCTCGGGTTGTTCTATCTGTTCCCCACGATCCTCGGAGTGTTTGCGCGCCTGTACGTGCCGCAGCTGCTCATCACGGGCCGCTCGGACGCCGCCGTGTTGTTGCTACCCAACTCCGTGCTCTCGGGGTGGGTGGGGCAGTTGCTCGCCGCGCTCGTCGCGTCGGGTGCGATCGCGGCGTTCCTGTCGACGTCGTCCGGTCTGCTCGTCAGTGTTGCGGGTGTCCTGTCGACCGACGTGCTGCGTGGACGGGTCCGGGACTTCAGAATCGCAGCGGTCCTGGCGGGGATCGTTCCGTTGCTCCTGGCAGTGTCGGTGGTCTCGCTGGATCTGTCCAGATCAGTGGGGCAGGTGTTCGCGATCGCCGCGTCGACGCTGTGCCCGCTGCTCGTACTGGGAATCTGGTGGCGTGGGCTCACCCCTGTCGGGGCAGCCGCAGGCATGGTCGTGGGTGGTTCTGTCGCAGGGGGCGCTGCGTTGCTTGCCGTCATGGTGCAGTTCGACCCGTCGACAGCCGGTGGATGGCCGGCCGTGCTGTCTTCGTATCCAGCAGCGGTGAGCGTGCCGCTGGCCTTCCTCGTCATGATCGGGGTGAGCCTCGCGACGAAGAAGAGCTTGCCCGCAGACGTCGGTCGCACGTTCTCCAGAATGCACGTGCCCGAGCGTCTCGGCATGGGCCGAGATCGAGAGCTCGGTGCCTTCGGCGAGCGACAGCTCGGTACCTTCGGCGAGCGCCGTTCGTCGCGATGAGTCGACCGTTCGGCGCACTGCACGACAGCTCGGCGTGCAGCCGGTGCGCAGCCCTTTCTGTGTGATGACGGTCTCACTAGCGTCTGTGTGCACTACACCTCACACGGACGACCAAGGAGTCGGCAGTGACCACAGCACCACTTCACGAGAGTGACGTACCGAAGCGGCGAGAACCCACGCCGCAGGAATTCGTCGACATGCAGTCGAGTCCGGAGTTCCAGGAGTTACGTACCCGTCTGCGCCGGTTCGTGTTCCCGGTGACGGTGTTCTTCCTGGCCTGGTACGCCCTGTACGTTCTGCTCGCCACCTACGCGTCGGACTTCATGGCGACCAAGGTGATCGGCAATATCAATCTCGGCCTGATCCTCGGGCTCGGGCAGTTCGTCACCACGTTCGTCATCACCGCCGTGTATGTGAAGTTCGCCGGTCGTGAACTCGATCCGCGTTCGGCAGCGATCCGCGAAGAACTGGAAGGACCGCAGCAGTGAACGTACTCGCTCAGGGCCATACCGATGTCGGTAACCCGCTGCTCAACATTGCCATCTTCGTGGCGTTCGTCGTTGTCACGATGGGCCTGGTCATCAAGGCCAGCCGCACCACCAAGAAGGCATCGGACTTCTACACCGGCGGTGGCCAGTTCTCCGGACCCCAGAACGGCTTCGCGATCGCAGGCGACTACCTGTCGGCCGCATCGTTCCTCGGCATCGCCGGTGCCATCGCCGTCTACGGTTACGACGGATTCCTGTACTCCATCGGCTTCCTCGTCGCGTGGCTTGTCGCGCTGCTGCTCGTCGCCGAACTGCTCCGCAACACCGGACGATTCACGATGGCCGACGTCCTGAGCTTCCGGCTCAAGCAGCGGCCTGTGCGAATGGCTGCGGCCCTGTCGACGCTCGCGGTGTCGCTGTTCTACCTGCTCGCCCAGATGGCTGGTGCCGGCGGCCTCGTCGCACTGCTGCTCGACATTCAGGACAAGGCCGGGCAGGCGATCGTCGTCGCCGTCGTCGGTGTGCTCATGATCGTGTACGTCCTCGTCGGCGGCATGAAGGGCACCACGTACGTGCAGATGGTCAAGGCCGTGCTGCTGGTCGCGGGTGCCGGCCTGATGTTCGTTCTCGTTCTGTTCGCCGTGCGCGGCAACTTCTCCCAGCTGCTCGCCGACGCACAATCGATGGCGTCCGGATCCACGAACGAAGCGGTGGCAAACCGCGATGTCCTCGCGCCCGGAGCGAAGTACGGCATCAGCGGCATGACCCGAATCGACTTCATCTCCCTGGGCATCGCTCTGGTGCTCGGCACCGCCGGCCTCCCACACGTGCTGATGCGCTTCTACACGGTTCCGACTGCCAAGGAAGCGCGGCGTTCGGTCACGTGGGCAATCTCCCTCATCGGTGCCTTCTACCTGTTCACTCTGGTGCTCGGCTACGGCGCCGCGAAGATGGTCGGCCCGGATGTCATCCTCGGCGCGCCCGGCGGGGAGAACGCAGCTGCTCCGCTGCTCGCCTTCGAACTCGGCGGCACGCTCTTCCTCGCGGTGATCTCCGCGGTCGCGTTCGCCACGATCCTCGCAGTCGTCGCAGGTCTGGCGATCACGGCATCGGCCTCGTTCGCGCACGACATCTACGCAAGCGTCCTCAAGCACGGCAAGGCCACCGAAGACGAGCAGGTTCGGGTCTCACGGATCACCGTCGTCGTCATCGGCTTGGTGTCGATCGTCCTCGGAATCCTCGCCATGGGCCAGAACATCGCCTTCCTGGTGGCGCTCGCGTTCGCTGTCGCTGCCTCGGCAAACTTGCCGACGCTGCTGTACTCGCTGTTCTGGAAGAAGTTCAACACCACCGGTGCGCTGTTCAGCATCTACGGCGGCCTGATCAGCTGCCTGCTGCTGATCGTGTTCTCCCCGGCAGTGTCGGGTAGCCCGTCCTCGATGTTCCCGAACGCCGACTTCTCCTGGTTCCCGCTGTCCAACCCGGGTATCGTGTCCATCCCGCTCGCCTTCGCCCTCGGCATCGTCGGCACCTACATCGGCCGCAACAAGCCGGAGGATCCGTACAAGCAGGCGGAGATGGAGGTCCGCTCGCTCACCGGAGTCGGTGTCGAGAAAGCCGTGTCGCACTGAGGCTCCCGTATCCGAGCCCGCCCATATCCGAGCGAATGGCACACTCGTCTCCTTCACGGGATCGGGTGTGCCATTCGCTCGAACGTGGGGGAGCGATAGCGCACGGTTGGCACAATGAGACGATGCCGACCCGCACGATCGGGGACCGTCCCATCACCTTGACGAACCTCGACAAGGTGCTCTATCCCCGCACAGGCACCGTGAAAGGCGCGGTGATCGACTACTACGTCGCCGTTGCCGAGGTCATGCTTCCGCACGTCGTGGGTCGTCCCGGCACGCGTAAGCGTTGGCCCAACGGTGTCGACGAACCGGCCTTCTTCGAGAAGAACCTCGCGCCGCATGCGCCGTCGTGGCTCGATCGTCGCACGGTGCACCACAGGCAACGTTCGGTCACCTACCCGGTGTTCGACTCGGTGGCGGGTCTGGCGTGGCTCGGACAGCAGGCGTCGCTGGAACTGCACGTGCCGCAGTGGCGGTTCGACGGATCGGCCCCCGGACCCGCGACCCGGCTCGTGTTCGACCTCGATCCCGGGCCGGGGGCGGGGCTCGCGCACTGCGCGGAAGTCGCGCGGTACGTACGAGACATGGTGGCCGAACTCGGCTGGGGCACCTATCCCGTCACGAGCGGCAGCAAGGGCCTGCACCTCTACGTCCCGCTGGACAGGCAGCTGGCCCCCGGTGGTGCGTCGACCGTCGCGCGACAGGTCGCGACGAATCTCGCAACGCTGCACCCGGATATCGTCACAGCGACCATGGCGAAGGCGGCGCGCGGTGGCAAGGTGTTCGTCGACTGGAGCCAGAACAACGCGGCCAAGACGACTGTCGCACCGTATTCACTGCGAGGCCGCGACGAACCGTGGGTGGCAGCGCCGCGGAGCTGGGACGAACTCGACGACCCGAATCTGCGACACCTCACCTTCGACGAGGTGCTGGACCGGATCACCGACCACGGTGATCTCCTCGCAGGCCTGGATCCCCCCTTCGGCGGCGCTCGGCTCGACAACATCGACAACACAGCGGACGACGCGCTCACCGACTACCGACGTAAACGCAACGCTGCGCGCACCCCCGAACCGATGCCGTCCCGGGCCACCGCGACCCGCGGTGACGACAGGTTCGTCATCCAGGAACACCACGCGAGACGCCTGCACTACGACCTCCGGCTCGAGCGCGGCGGCGTGCTCGCGTCGTGGGCAGTGCCGAAGAACCTGCCGGAGGACACCGGCCGCAACCATCTGGCGGTCCGCACCGAAGACCACCCACTCGACTATCTCGACTTCCACGGCACCATCCCGTCCGGCGAATACGGCGCAGGATCGATGACGGTGTGGGACACCGGCACGTACGACACCGAGAAGTGGCGCGACGACGAGGTGATCGTGCGGCTGCACGGGGCCCGGATCGAGGGCCGCTACGCACTGATTCGGACGGAGAAGGACCAGTGGCTCGCCCACCGGATGAAGCAGCAGTCGGGTTCGAGGCGGCGTCAGGGGTTTCCGGCCGATCTGCGCCCGATGCTGGCGACCGCGGGGGACGTCGAGAAGCTCGATGGTTCGACGTGGGCGTTCGAAGGCAAGTGGGACGGCTATCGCGCGGTCGTCGAGGTGCACGACGGCGCGGTTCGGTTGCGCGCACGCTCGGGTCGGGACGTGACCGGGGAGTTTCCCGCGCTGGGCGAACTCGCGCATGTTCTTGCCGGTCACGAGGCCGTCCTCGACGGGGAGATCGTCGCGGTGGATGCGAAGGGCGTCACGAGCTTCGAAGCGCTGCAGCGCGGAGCGACGCCGGAGTACCGGGTATTCGACCTGCTTTACCTGGACGGTGTGTCATTGGTACGCAAGACGTACGACGATCGTCGCCGCGTCCTGGATGCGCTCGTCACGGCAGCGGGGACAGCGGCAACGGGGGCAGCGGGCAGGCGACTGATCGTCCCGGACCGATTGACCGGGGACGGCACCGATGCTCTCGCCGCGAGCCTGGAGAACGGGTGGGAGGGTGTGGTCGCGAAGCGCCGGGACTCGGTGTATCTGCCAGGCAAGCGGGGTGCGACGTGGGTGAAAGCGAAGAACTGGCGCACCCAGTCGGTGGTCATCGGGGGCTACCGCCGGGGCCAGGGGAACCGTGCGGGGACGTTCGGGTCGCTGCTGCTCGGCCTTCCCGGTGACGACGGGCTGATCTACGCGGGGAGGGTCGGCACGGGTTTCGACGACCGGGAGCTCGCGATGTTGACGTCGTCGCTGCGGGCGCGAGAGCGGGACACCAGCCCGTTCACGGACGAGCTGCCGGTGGCCGATCGGCGTGATGCCGTCTGGGTGGAGCCCGAGCTGGTGGGGGAGGTGCGGTTCGGGTCGTGGACCGAAGGAGGCCGACTTCGCCACCCGAGCTGGCGCGGTCTGCGTGACGATCTGGACTTCCACGACGTGCACCGGGAATAGCACTCGCACTGCACGGCGTCGGTCCGAGCTGTTAGGTTTCTTCGAAACATACAGGTCGGGGCATATCGGGGAGGAATTGCGTGGCCGAATGCTCCGTCGTATCCGTGCGCACCATCGGGCTTGTGGAAGACCATGAATCCGTCGCGCTCGGGCTTGCCGCGATGCTCGCCGACGAGCCAGACCTCGAGCTCGTCTGCACCGCACCCACTGTTGCCGGATTGCTCGCGCAGCGAGACGATTTCGACCTCGCGGTGCTCGATCTGCGCCTTGCGGACGGATCGTCGCCGAAGAGCAACGTCGAACAGTTGCGGGCGGCGGGCTTCGAGACGCTGGTGTTCACCGGCGCCGAGAATCCCTTCTGTTGCGACGCGCTGCGTGCCCCGGCCCTCCAGTCGCAGCACGTCATAGACGCGGCTGCCGCAGCGCGTCGTCGCGGGGTCGACGTGGTGATGCTCGACGACCACGGTATGGATTCGGCGTCGGTACCGCTGCAGGACGCCATCCGAGACGCGGTCTCGGCCGAACTCGATGCCGCCGCAGACGGGTCGGTCACCGTTCGGGTGCTGCCGCCCGGACGTCGAGCGCTCGTCTCGATCCTCATCAGGGCCGACGAGGTCAGGCGCGTCGAGCTCGGCCGGTCCGATCCGTAATCTGTTCGACCATGACAGTCCTGAAATCCCTCGTCCTGTTCGCCGTTGCCGCGTTGTTCGAAATCGGTGGGGCGTGGCTGGTCTGGCAGGGCGTGCGCGAGCACCGCGGGTGGATATGGATGGGCCTCGGCGTGGTCGCTCTCGGGGCGTACGGATTCGTCGCAACGTTGCAACCGGACGCCAATTTCGGTCGCATCCTCGCCGCATACGGGGGAGTGTTCGTCGCCGGATCGCTGCTGTGGGGGGTCGTGATGGACGGATTCCGTCCCGATCGCTGGGACATCGCCGGTGCCCTGGTATGTCTCGTCGGCGTCGCCGTGATCATGTACGCACCGCGATGACCGGGTGTCGAAGGGTGGGGGGTCACCCACCTCAGGGGGTCTTCTGAGTGGCGATCATCGTCCCGACACTGGGCTCATGACAACAACAACGAACTCGGGCCCTCTCACCCGCATCACTGCTTCCCGGTTGCTCGTCACCGGATACGGTGTCGGTGCCTATCTCGTCTTCCTCGCGGTGTTCCTGTATGCGATGGGCTGGGTCGAACGATTGGTGGTGCCCCGCAACATCGACGAGGGCCCGCGTGCGTCGGCCGGAATCGCCATCGCACTCGACCTGATGCTGCTCTCGCTGTTCGCGTTGCAGCATTCGGTGATGGCCCGGCCGTGGTTCAAGCAACGCTGGACCCGGATCGTGCCGGAACCCGCTGAAAGATCCACCTATGTCCTACTCGCTTCGGCCGCGCTGGCGCTGGTGATGTGGCAGTGGCGTCCACTCCCGCACCTGATCTGGGACATCGCGAGCAGTCCGCTTCGGGTTGTGTTCTACGCGGTGTCGCTCGGTGGATTCGCTCTCGTGCTCGTATCGACCTTCGCCCTCAACCACTTCGATCTGTTCGGATTGCGGCAGGTCGTTCGTCACCAGCGCGGAAAGCCGCCCGCTGTGAACGCCTTCCGGATACCGCTGTTGTATCGGTCGGTGCGGCACCCGCTCTATCTGGGCTTCCTCATCGCATTCTGGGTCGTGCCGACGATGTCCGTCGGGCATCTGCTGTTCGCGGCAGTGACCACCGCGTACATCCTCGTCGCGATCAGGTTCGAAGAGCGCGATCTGATCGCGACGTTCGGCGAGCGATATCGTTCGTACCGGACCCGCGTGCCGATGATCGTGCCGTGGAAGGGGCTCAGCCGACGGTGATCCCACCGGTGGCGGGCGTCGAATTGCACAGCGGACCGCTGGCGAGGCTCACCGATCCGAACACGGTGGTCAGTACCTCGCCCGGTCCGGTGTCCACCGTCGCAGACAGATTCGGGTAGTCCCCGGTGAGGTCGACGATGCCGTTGCGCCCGTTGTCCCGGTTGAGCCACGCGACCGTCACCTGTCCGGCGGCCGGTATGGGCCACAACGCTTGTGTGGTCGCGAACTGGACGTGGCCTGCGGCGATCCCGTGTTCTTCGTCGGGACCGGGGTGGGCTGCAACCGACGTGAGCGACGCAAGACTGCCTTGATTGAGGCAGCCGATGGTGATCGCCGTCCCCAACGGTTGTGTCGGAGCAGCTGTGGCGACACCGGCGAACAGAACAGCGGCTGCGACGGGTGCTGCGAATGTGAGTGCTCGACGGGTGAATCGCACTGCAGACATGCTGCGGGCTCCTCGGGTGGGGGAAAGTCGTATCCGGGTGCCGACCACAACGTGTCCTCGTGGCGCGTCCCGCGACCGATCGACTGTCGTGATTCTATCGATGCGTCGATCATCAAGGGGCGGTTTCGCGCTCGACAGTGCGATGGCAGTCGTACGTCTGGGCCGGCAATCGGTTAGCCTGCCCTAATGAAGTGGGAGAATTTTGTTGCCACCCTGGTCGCGCGTGAGAAGGTTGCCGCACACCTGCTGCGTGCTCGCTTCGAGATCGGGGAGGGGACAGGGCCCGGCTACCGCCCGGTCGCTGCCGCCGACGAGGCGGTGGCGTTCTACCTCTCGCGCGACGCGGAAGAACTGCACGCGCGACCCAGCGAGAATCCTCATGCGCTGGGGGGTTGGGAGATCGTCGACGAGGAGCGCAGCGCAGGCCACCGCAACTACACGGTGCGTTCGTATGACGCGGAATCCCGCGAGATGGTGGTCGATTTCGCGGAGCACGAGCACGGCCCCGCGATCGAGTGGCTTCGCGCGGTAGAACCCGGCTGGCGTGTACTGATGGCCGGCCCGCGCTCGTGGCACGCGCCTCCGGCGGCAGCAACTCGTCACATCCTCGCCGGAGATCTCGCTGCGTTGCCCGCGATGGCCCGGGTCTTGGAGCAGACACCTCCTTCGGTGCAGGTGACCGTGGTCGCTGAGGTGCTCGATCGCAGCGAGCTCGAGTATCTGCCCGCACGGGAGAACACCGAGATCATCGAACTCATCGGTAGCGGAAACGGGGTGTCCCGTACCCGGTTGTCGGATGCGCTCGCCGGGCTCACCCTGCCCGCCGACGGATACTGCTGGTTTGCGGGCGAGGCCGCCGATATCCGCGCTGCCAAGAAGCATCTGCGTTCACTCGGCTGGTCGCGTGACCAGTACGACATCGTCGGCTATTGGCGTGAGGACGCCGAGAGGTGGACGGCGAAGTTCGAGGAGCAGGGCGACGACCTGCGCGCGGTGTATGCGGACGCGCTCGCAGCGGGGAAGTCGGTCGACGAGGCCATGGATGTGTACGAAGAGGCGTTGGAGAAGGCGGGTCTGTAGCACTCGGCACCGCTGGGCCGGCTTCGCGCTGATCGGATTCCCGCGCGTTCGGCAGCTTCTCGCGTCGGCAATTGTCGACGCGAGAAGCAAATTTCGTCGCGGGAGTGGCGACGCATGAAACGAGTGTGTGTGCCCCCGGCAGGATTCGAACCTGCGACACCCGCTTTAGGAGAGCGGTGCTCTATCCCCTGAGCTACGAGGGCGCGCGCCGATTCGGTGGACCGAATCGCGGTGCGATGTGAGTGTAGCTGTCGCCTCTGTATGGCGACGAAGAGAGCGGCGAATCCGCCCCTTTTAACCGACCGACTGGTTTGATTCCCGCAGTGTGAGATCAAGAAGAGGTAACACTGGACCGGGCGTATACCGTTTTGTTACCTTGAATCGCCAGGAACGACCGGGGTGTTACACGCCGGCCGAAATCGGGACTACGAACGGGACAGCAACTGTGGCACGGCACCAGCGGACACGCGAAGATGCATCGGCATTCGAGACCGGGGCATTCGAGACCGGCCTGAGGGTCGGATCGACTCAGCGTGGGCGTCATCGCATCGAGCCGACGGGTCCGTCGGCCCCGGCCAAGGCCGCGACCGTCGCGTGCGCAACCGGAGCCTTCATGGCCATCGGCGCACAGTTCACCGCAGGCACCGCGGCTGCTCATCCCGGCCATGATCACGGCCCGGTCCAGTCGGCTCCCGAGCCTGCGCCGCAGCTTCCGTTCGAGCTGCCCGCGGGCATCGAGCTTCCCGCGATCCCCGGCATCACCACTCCCGCCGAGCAGGGCGCACCGCAATTGCCCGTCGAGGTCCAGGGCCTCGTCGATCAATTCACCGGTGGTGGCAACTGGCTCAACGACCTCAACCCCATCAAGCCGAACACCGTGCAGCCGGTCTCGGGCACGCTGACGTCGGACTGGGGTGCGCGCTGGGGTTCGCACCACGGCGGAATCGACATCGCTGCCCCGATCGGTACCCCGATCCAGTCGGCTTCCGATGGCACCGTTCTCGAAGCGGGCGCGGCATCCGGCTACGGGCAGTGGGTTCGCGTTCTCAACGACGACGGCACCACCGCGGTCTACGGCCACGTCGAGAGCTACCAGGTCTCTGCGGGCCAGCGGGTGAACGCGGGTCAGCAGATTGCCACCGTCGGCAACCGCGGCTGGTCCACCGGGCCGCACCTGCACTTCGAGGTGTGGGACGAGGCCGGCAACAAGACCAATCCGAACACCTGGCTCAGCGACCGCGGCGTCGTCGCCGACTGGAGCAACAACCGCGCAGTCTGACCCACCGCGGTGATACCTTCAGAACACCCGGCCGCACGGCCGGGTGTTCTGCGTTCCCGGGATCTACGGCGTGCGATCACGCGATTCGGTGACGGACAGCGGCTAGGCTTGCGGAAGCATTCGTCGGTACAGCCCGGGGAGAATATGTGGGCACACAGATCTCTGCTCGTTCGTTCACCGGCGCAGATCGTCGACAGTTCCGGCGCAAGGTCGGCGAATGCATGAGCGCTCTCGAGCGTATGCTCCGCGAGGGTGCGTTCGCCGATGCGCATTGCTCGCCCGAGCCGCAGCTCGGCATGGAGATCGAGTTCAACCTCGTCCAGGGCGATATGGCCCCGGCCATGTCCAACCTGGAAGTTCTCCAGGCGATCGACGACCATGCAGTGTTCCAGACCGAACTCGGCCAGTTCAACGTCGAGATGAACGTCGAACCGGGCCCGTTGTCCGGCGAAGCGACCATCGAGATCGAGGAATCCCTTCGCCAATCGCTTCGGCGCGCGGACGAGCGGATGCATCTGTTCGACGCCCAGCTCGTGATGATCGGGATGCTGCCGACACTTGAACTGGACCATCTCGGTCGTGATCGGATCACTGCGAACCCTCGCTACGAGGCACTCAACGAGCAGATATTCGCGGCCCGAGGTGAGGACATCGAACTCGACCTCGATGGTGTACCGCTACCGGGGGTAGGTGAGGTCGAACATCTACGCGCCGACACGAACTCGGTGGTTCCCGAAGCGGCGTGCACGTCGCTGCAACTGCACTTGAGGGTCGCGCCCGAGGACTTCGCGCCGCATTGGAACGCCGCGCAGTGCCTGGCGGGGGTGCAGGTGGCGCTCGCGGCGAACTCCCCGTTCCTGGCAGGTAAGGCGCTGTGGCACGAGAGCCGGATACCCTTGTTCGCCCAGGCCACGGACACACGGCCGCTCGAGTTGAAGAACCAGGGTGTGCGTCCACGGGTGTGGTTCGGGGAACGCTGGATCGAGTCCCCGGTCGATCTGTTCGAGGAGAACTCCCGCTACTTCACCGCGCTGCTCCCGGAGATCACCGACGCCGACCCCGCCGCGGAACTCGATGCGGGCCTGGTTCCGCAGCTGCGTGAACTGCAGATGCACAACGGCACCATCTACCGGTGGAACCGCCCCGTCTACGACATCAGTGATGGTCAGGCGCACTTGCGGATCGAGAACCGCGTCTTGCCTGCCGGACCGACCGTCCTCGACATCATGGCGAACGCAGCGTTCTATTACGGGTTGCTGCGCGCACTCGTCGAGGACGACGACCCGCTCTGGCGGCGGATGACTTTCGATGCGGCCGAGGAGAACCTGATCATCGGTGCCAAATTCGGACTCGAGTCGCGGCTGTACTGGCCGAAACTGGGCTGGGTCGGCGCCGACGAACTCGTCCTGCGGCGGCTGCTTCCTCTCGCAGACCGTGGACTTGAATCATTCGGGCTCTCAGCACACGCTCGCGACCGTTACCTCGGAATCATCGAAGGCCGGTGTGTGAACAGGCAAACGGGAGCGGCGTGGCAACGCGACCATGTCGCGCTGCGTGAAGCGGCCGGCGAAGATCGTCGCACCGCGCTCATCGGGATGTTGCGCGACTACGTTGCGAACATGCTGACCGGAGACCCGGTGCACACCTGGAGCTGAACTGCAGATCAGATCTGCAACGACCGGGTGACGACGACCGTGGGCGCCAGTACCACCCGATCGGCCGGTGGCTCGTAGTCGGGTACGACGCTCAGATCGTCCGAGAGGTCGATGATGCGCAGACCCACCTGGTCGTCGAGAACACTCAGGGTCAGGGTCACCTCGACCCCGTCCGGACCTGCCGCCCAGAATCGGAATCCGAAGTCGTCGGCCGGCTCGGCCCGGTGCCCGTCAACGGTCGCGCCGTGGACGGTGGCGGTTGTGCTGTCGACCCACAAGCCGACGGCATTCGCGCCTCGGGGAGACGACAACCGAAGTCGCAATTCACGTGCGCCGCCCGCCGAAGTGTCGTCGAGTACCTCGATCTCGGGTGGCTGAAGGGGCGCTACGGGCGCCGGACCGTGCGCCATCGGGGCGTCGCGCCACGGGAATTCTGAAGGAAGGGGGCTTGCCGGATCGACGAGTAGTTCCCGGCTCCACTCCGAGCGTGGCGAATCCGGCGAAGCCCACACTGCAGTGCCGAGGTCGCTGTCGAGTGCGTACCACAGGTGCTCCTGCCGTGGATCCGTCGCGCCGTCGCGATTGAGGTAGCCCGCGACGAGTGCAACGACGAGTACGGATGCGAGAGTCGCGGTTCCGGCCATCCGGGTGATCGAGACTCGGCCGGCCCGCGTCGTCGACGACGGGAGTACCGCGTCCCAGAGCACGAGGGTCAGGGAGAACAACACCGCGACGAACATACCCGCGAGCGGGGCCCCGTACATGAGTCCCGCATCGAACGACATCGCCACGGCAGGAACGAGTAGCACTGCCGCGGGGACGGCGCCGACCGCCACCGCGATGACCGCCAGAGGCGGACGGTCCGAGATGAAACGGGCGACCTGCATCCCCACGAGCGCGGGTAGCGCGGGCAGAACCAGTACCGAGGCGATACCGACGAACGGTAGCGCGATCACTGCGGTGAGTGCGATCAGAACGAAGACGCCGACAGCGAAAGAGCCCACGGGTAGGCGAGTGCGGGTCCAGACGTAGGCCGTGACGAGCACTCCCGCCGCCGCGACGACCGCGGCGAGTTGGTAGAGGCCCGGGCGGAAGGGCTCGGACGTGACGGGCGACGCCATCCCGGGAGCGATCCGTGTGGCGATCCAGAACGGAAGCCACGCAGCGCATGCCGCGACAACGACGGTGACGGCTGAGACTCCGGCAGCGGTAGCGACGTTCCAGTAGGTGGCTTCGCCGCGTCGGATCCGCACCACGGCCAGCGACCCGACCGCGACGACGAAGAGCCCTGTCAATGCGATCTCGAGCCAGCGCGGATAGTGGATCAATCCCCACGCTGCGGACGTCACGACCTCTTCACCACCGGAATCGAGCGTGGTGAGGTCGGTCTCGACGAGCTCGCGCGCGACGGCGAGGGAAGTGTCGCCCATCTGTTGCAGCGACTCGTGACTCAGCCGGTCCGGAGTGTCGAGGGGGCTGTGATAGTACGCCGAGCCTCCCGCGATCGCGGTGTCGTATGCATGGAGCCCGGCGGCGGCGAAATGCTTGAAGTCCGTGTCGTTGGGCAGTAGCTCGAACCCGAGTTGGGTGAGTGAATCGGCGCTGGCACCGGGGGCTTGTGCAAGCGCCTCGATCAGGCCGCCGTTGGGGTCCGTGACGCGGAAGGTCACGGGCATCCCTGCGTTGCCCCGTGCCTCGTGATTGAGGACGACAGTCGCACCGAGCGCCGGGGAACGGGTCTGCGTGAACATGTGGGCGCCGAGGAGGCCGTCCTCCTCGCCGTCCGTGAGCAGCACCATGACGTCGTTGCGTGGCGCGGGACCGGCTGTGATCGCGCGAGCGGACTCGAGGACGGTGCCGATGCCGATCCCGTCGTCGCCGGCGCCGGGTGAGCCCCGCACGGTGTCGTAGTGAGCGGCGAGTACGACTGTCCCGGTGGGATCGGTTCCCGGTAGGAGCGCGACGATGTTGTGTACCCGTGCGCCGCGTTGCGCTCCGTCGGGTGGGGAGTACCAGCCCACACCGCTTTTGACGGAGGTCCGCCAGCCGAGTGCCTCCAGTTCCCCGACGAGATACTGCCGTGCCTCGTCGTGCGCAGGTGTGCCCAGGACGCGAGGTGCGCCCGCGACGGCCTCGATGTGGGTGGCCGCGCGTTCGGCGCTGAACACGTCGGCAGGTGCGTCGGCGCCGAGCGGTGGCGAGTTGGTGGGAAGAAGCACCGCCGCGAGTCCGACGACGAGCAGCGCGAGTAGCGCGAGCAGACTCGGCAGCCGGGGTAGAGCCCGGGCATCGTCGGACGCGGTGGTGTCCATGGGAACGAGCGTAGCGGTCGAAACGGGCGACGCCCCGGCGGACAAGCCGGGGCGTCGCCCGTCGGTGGATCACCTGCGCTCAGGCTCCGACAGGTGTGGGTGCCCAGCTGTCGGGGCCGAACACCTCGTAGTGGATGTTCTCGGCAGGAATGTTGCGCTCGATGAGAGCCTCACGCAGCGACAGCATGAACGGGAGCGGCCCGCACAGGTAGGCGTGGGTCTTCGGGTCGAGTGGGAGATCTGTGATGTCGGCCCGTCCGACGCGGATCGTTTCGAGCGGCTGACGTGCGCCGAGGTCCTCGTACCAGCGGTACACGTCGGCCGACGGGATCTTCTCGACGAGGGTCGAGAGTTCGTGCCGGTGCGCGTGGTTGGCGGCGGAGCGGTCTGCGTGGAGCACCGAGATCCTGCGCTGATCACCGCTTTCCGCGAGGTGCGAGAGCATGCCGATCATCGGGGTGCAGCCGATTCCCGCGGAGGCGAGGAACAGAGGCGTGTCCTCGTCAGTGAGGACGAGATCGCCGAACGGGGTGGTCACCTGGAGTTCGTCGCCTTCGAAAAGGTTCTCGAACAGGAAGGTGGACACCTCGCCGGAGGGGATGGCTGTCCCATCCGGAGCGGTGGCGGCGGCCACCCGCTTGACGGTGATACGCCAATCGCCGCGGGACGGGGCATTGGAGAGGCTGTACTGGCGAATCTGACGGGCGCCGTCGGGAAGCTTGACTCCGACCGAAAGGTACTGACCAGGACGGAAAGTCGGTAGTGGGGCGCCATCGAGTGAGGTGAGTACGAACGAGACGGTATCGGCAGACTGGTAGAGGCGCTCGGCGACGCGGACGGTGCGCCACACGTCGCCGACCGCGACGCCCGCGGCCTTGTAGAGGTCTGCCTCCAGAGCGATGAGGGTGTTCGCCATCAGCCAGTACAGTTCGTCCCAGGCCTTCGCTACCTCGGGAGTTACTGCGTCGCCCAGGATTTCGACGATTGCCTCGAAGAGGTGCTTGTGCACGATCCAGTACTCGTCGGGCTTGATGCCGAGCGAGGCGTGCTTGTGGGCGATTCGCGAGAGGATGGCCTCGACGCGGGCAGGATCGGGGTCGAGCTGGAGCGTGGCGAATGCTGCGATCGAACCGGCGAGTGCCTTCTGCTGCTCACCCTGCTTCTGGTTGCCCCGGTTGAACAGGTCGCGCTCGAGCTCGGGGTGCGCCGCGAACATCTTCTTGTAGAAGAGGGGAGTGATATCGCCGATGGCTGCACCGACGGCCGGCAGCGTGGCGGCGATGACTTCCTTGGATTCGGGCGAGAGAGTCATGGTGAACTCCATTTCCTGTCAGGGTGTGGGCTGTGTGAGGGTCAACAGGACCGGTTCGATCTTCGATGTCGCCAGGTCAGCGACGGTGACGTCGTCGAGCGTGGAGTAGAAGGCCTCCTGCGCGTCGCGCAGCGCCTTCCGGAGTGTGCAGCCGTGTCGGAGGGGGCACGGGTTGGCTCCCTCGCAGTCGACTACTTCCTCGTCTCCTTCGAGCTGTCGCGCCAGCCATCCGATGGTGGCAGTGCGGCCGAGCTCGGTGATGGCCAGACCACCGCCGCGTCCGCGACGGGTGGTGACGACGCCGAACTCGTTCAGTCGGGCGACCACTTTCGTCGTATGTGCATACGACAGGTGTAGTTGCTCGGCAACGAGTTTCGTTCTCGGCAGGCTGTCCGCAGGGGATGCGGCCAGGTGCATGACAACTCTCAGTCCGAGATCGGTGAACTGGGTGAGTTGCATGCCCTCACCGTAGTTAATTTGCATCGCGAATGACAATTTATTGTGACGTAGATCGCTGCACGAATCTTGTTGTCTCGCTTACTTCTCCCGTTGCAGGGACGAAAGTCCATTTCACACCACATCCTTAAGGGCTAGTCTCGATCTTGTGAAACCTCACGGCGAAGCACCTCGGGACCACAACAACGTGACTGTCGGTGTGGACGGCTCGCCCACGTCCGGTCGAGCCGTCCGCTGGGCTGCGGCCACCGCGGCGCAGCGCGGACTGCCTCTACATCTCATTCATGCGGTCGATTTCGCCACCACGGGCTGGGCGGCGACCCCCCTCGTCCAGACCTCCCAGATATTCGAGTGGGCGGAGGAGGATGCCCAGGCCGTCCTCGGCGACGCCAAGCGGATCGCCCGGGAGGCTGCTCCCGGTCTCGAAGTCACCGCGGCGGTGGCCCTCACCGGTACCGCCAAGTGGCTGGTTCGAGTGTCGCGGGAGACTCGGATGCTCGTACTCGGCCAATCCGGAAGCGGACGTCTCGGCGAGATGTTTCTCGGTTCGACCCCGGTCGCGGTGGTCGGTCATGCGGAGTGCCCCGTCGTCGTGGTGCGTGGCGAGGAACCGCCCGAGCCCGACCATCGTCCCGTCGTGGTCGGCGTCGACGGCAGCCTCTTGAGTGAGAACGCCCTCGCTGCAGCATTCGAGGAGGCATCGTTCCGCGACGTCGATCTGGTCGCAGTGCACATCTGGAGCGATATGAAGGTCGGGCGCCTCGAGGCGATGCCCCTCGAGTTCGAACCGCAAGCGCTCGAAGACGTCGAGCGTGTACTGCTCGGTGAGCGCCTGGCGGGCTACGGCGAGCGCTATCCCGACGTCACCGTCGTCCGCAAGGTCTACATCGACGGCCCCCGCACCCATCTGCAGGCATGGAGCGAAAACGCACAGCTCGTGGTGGTCGGTAGTCGAGGCCGGGGCGGATTCAAGGGGCTCGTCCTCGGTTCCACGAGCAACTCGCTCCTGCGTGAGGCGCAGTGCCCGGTCATGGTTGTCCGCCCGGACGAAACCTGACGGCGGTAGTGTGCGGGGCACGATCCCCAGGCGTGCGCCCGCACGCTGCAAAGTTGAGGTGTGCGCATGCGAATCGGAATGGGTTTGAACTACAGCGGCGGATTTGCCGATACCGTTGCCGAGGTCGCCGACCTCGAGCGTGCCGGTCTCGATATCGTCTTCGTCCCGGAAGCCTACTCGTTCGACGCAGTGAGCCAGATCGGTTATATCGCCGCCAAGACATCGCGGGTCGAACTCGCCTCGGGCATCTTCCAGCTCTACACCCGGACACCCACGCTGACCGCAATGACGGCGGCCGGCCTCGACTACGTGTCCGACGGACGCTTCGTCATGGGCATCGGAGCATCGGGTCCACAGGTCATCGAGGGCTTTCACGGCGTTCCCTACCATGCACCGCTCGGACGTACCCGCGAGATCATCGAGATCTGCCGCATGGTGTGGCGACGGGAGAAGGTCGACTACCAGGGTAAGTACTACCAGCTTCCGCTTCCCGAAGACAAGGGAACCGGACTCGGTAAGCCATTGAAGATCATCAATCATCCTCTACGCGAACGAATCCCGATTGTCATCGCCTCGATCGGTCCGAAGAACGTCGAGCTTACCGCAGAGATCGCCGAGGGATGGGAGCCCATCTTCTACTACCCGGAGAAGGTGGCCGATGTGTGGGGCGACGCGCTGGCCAAAGGTAAGGCCAAGCGCGACCCGTCCCTCGGCGAACTGCAGACCTACGTTCAGGTCGCTCTCGCGATAGGCGACGATGTCGACCACATGATCGACTGGGTTCGGCCGATGCTCGCGTTGTACATCGGCGGCATGGGAGCGAAGGGAAAGAACTTCTACAACGATCTCGCCGTCCGCTACGGTTTCGAGAAGGAAGCGGCACTCATTCAGGACCTCTACCTCGACGGCAAGAAGGACCAGGCGGCCGCGGCAGTGCCCGAGGACCTCGTGCGCGCCGTCTCGCTGATCGGCCCCGAAAGCTACGTGCGTGAGCGGGTCGCGGCATTCGAGGAATCGGGCGCTACCACACTGAACGTCACCCCACTGGCCGGCGATACCGCCGGCCGGGTTCGTCTGATCGAGCAGATGCGGAACATCTGCAGCTGACCCACTCGCCGGGTCGGCGTCACCATCACCGAGAAAGGTACTCAGACATGAGTGAACCCACACCGATCGTCGTTGCGGTCGACGGGTCCGATGCAGCGTCGACCGCAGTGGTCTGGGCGGCCCGTGCCGCAACTGCCAGATCAGTGCCGCTGCGTATCGTCACGGTCGTCCACGTTCCGGCGTTCTACTATTCGGAGCCCTACATCGCACAGAGTTTCCACGAAGAGATGCAGGCCACCGCCCGCGACCGGCTCGCGAACGCCGGAGTGCTCGCACGGAAGGTCATCGACGACAACAGCGGCTCGGTGCAGATCAGCACAGCGCAGATCGAGGGCAAGGTCGCGCCCGCGCTGGTCGAGCTGTCTGCGCATGCCGATCGGCTCGTCGTCGGTTCGCGTGGGCTCGGCGAGGTCAAGGGCCTCCTCGCGGGTTCGGTGTCGACATCCGTGGCCGCGCACTCCCTCGCTCCCGTAGTGATCGTGCGCGGTCGCACTCTCGACGGAGCGCCCCCGGCGGAAGGGCCCGTCGTGGTCGGCGTGGACGGGTCGCAATCATGCCGGGCAGCTGTCGAGGTCGCGTTCGAGGAAGCCGCCGCGCGGCGAGCGACCCTCATTGCGGTCAACGTGTGGAGTGATGTGAGTGTGCAGCCGTCGCTGGGCGCTGTCCCCGAGGATCCGCATTGGAGCCGCATCCAGACGGGCGAGGAGATCGTCCTCGCCGAACGACTGGCCGGGTATCAGGAACGGTTCCCCGACGTCGTGGTCGAGCGGGTGGTCGCGCGCGACCGTCCCGTGCGGGTGCTCAGTGAATACGCTGAGAGCGCACAGCTTCTCGTGGTGGGTTCGCGTGGTCGAGGAGGCTTCAAGGGTCTGCTGCTGGGGTCCACCAGCAATGCGCTGATCCAGACCGCCGACTGCCCGGTGCTGGTCGCGAGGTCCGAGGTGGAGGGCGAGTAGACGCTCGAAATGACGGTTGGTGTCCGGTATTTCCGTTCACCAACCGTCATATGCGGCACCTACCTGCCGTGGTGCAGGTCAGCCGAACTCGTCGACACCGTCTGTCCTGACGCGACGCCACATGTCCGCCGGGTGCACACCTTCACGGATCGCATTGTTCTCGATGAGGATGCCCAGCATTTCAGTGCAGGTGTAGGCGAGATCTTCGAGTGGAAGACCGCTGTAGCGGGCCGCCAGCCACCCGGACGTATTGCCGGCTTTCGCTGCCTGCGCCATGTCCAGAACGACCCGGAACAACTCGGCTTTCGACGACGCTTCGGGTTCGATAGCGGTGAGTTCTTGTGTCACCTTCGGGGGTCCCTTTCCTTCGCGGGCTGTCAGTAGCCGATGCGCATGATCACTTGCGGCGGCGTGTCCATGCCCAATCGTGCGCCGAGGCGTTCTGCGGAGTCTTCGATCCGGAGCGGATGGGTGAGAACCGACGCGGACAGACGCGCATCGACCGCCGCCAGCCACGCGCGTTCGGTAGCCATCCCGATCCGCACCAGATCGACCGGATCGGACGAGGCCGCGGTGAACAGCAGTACGGTTTCGCGGTCGATCGCGTCGGCCAGGGCCGAGGTGTCGGGTACATCGGTGGTGATCAGCGCCTTACCCGCGGCGCCGTGCTCGTCCAGCGTGGCATCCCAATCCTCGACGACCTCGGCGTTGCCTTCCGGCTGCCAATGCGACGTCCACGAGAACATCTCGCGCTGATAGTGGGGATTTCGACGCTTCGCTTCTGCCGAGTAGGTGAGCATATCGGCGAGAACCTGGGCTTCGTCGGAGGCCAGCAGCCGGATACCGACACCGGATACCTGGACACCTGCGGCGACGATGTCGCCGATGGTCTCGGCGGGCACGGGGATGTCTGAGAACGCGTCGCGGTGGCTCTTACGATGTGAGATCGCAGCGTAGAGACGCAGATCCGAACTGGTGGGGACAGACGGCTCGATCGTCTCGATGTGTGCCACGAGCGCCGGACGTTCGGGGCGGGGATACAGCTCGGTGTGGGTACGGCGACCGAGAACACGCATCGCGAGTTCGAGATGCGCCACTGCGGTACCGCACGAGATGATCCGGTCGGGGTGCAGGGGATCCGCGCCCGGTTCTGCGAAGTCGAGGCGTTCTTCGAGTTCCGCAGACGAACCGCAAAGCTTCAGGTTCCACGGTTGCGTGTCGTGGACCGAGGGTGCTTCGATGACGGCGCGCGCGATGATCTCGGTATCGCTGGACGTCCAGGTTTCGGAATCGACGGTCACCGCCACCCTCCTCGATCCGGTCGCCACCACCGGGCTCGGACACGTATCCCGGTGTAGTTCGAGCGTCGCTCACGGATGCGGGTGGGTGCACGTGGCGAAGGTCCCGAACTTGGCGTCGAATGGCCCTGGGGTGAGTCGGGTCCGGGGAGGCTGCGACGATGGCACCATTACCGGCAGAACGAAAGGTGCATCCGATGCCCCGCATATTTCTCGTCGACGACCACGAGATCGTGCGACGTGGACTGGTGGACCTGCTCAGCAGTGTTCCCGACTTCACGGTTGTGGGTGAGGCCGCGTCGGTGGGCGAGGCACTCGCCCGGGTCCCCGGAAGCGGCGCCGACGTGGCGGTGCTCGACGTCCGGCTTCCCGACGGCAACGGCGTCGAACTGTGCCGGGAATTGCGCGCCCGGATACCCGAACTACGTGCATTGATGCTCACGTCGTACGCCGACGACGAGGCATTGTTCGACGCGATCATGGCCGGAGCGTCGGGATTCGTCCTCAAGCAGATTCTCGGTACCGACCTCGTGTCGGCGGTGCGTACCGTGGGTGAGGGCGGCTCACTACTCGACAGTCGCGCGACTTCCGCGCTGATGAACCGGATTCGCGCGTCGCGAAACGCCGATCCGCTCGCCGAGCTGTCCGATCAGGAGAAAGCCGTCTTCGAGCTGATCGGCGAGGGAATGACCAACCGGGAGATCGCGGAGCGACTGTTCCTCGCGGAGAAGACGGTGAAGAACTACGTGTCGCGGCTGCTTGCGAAACTCGGGATGCAGCGGCGCACCCAGGCCGCGGTGCTGGCCACCGAACTGCGCAAAGGCAAGGAACAGGGCCAGTCCTGACGGGGCTCGGGTGGTACCTCTGGAGGGCGTCTCAGATCGGTACCTTCCACACCAAGCGGGTGCCGCTGTGATCGCCCTGGCCGACGATGCATGTCCCGCCGCACGCCTCGGCCCGGCGTTCGAGATTGATCAGACCGCTGCGGCGCGGCGCGTCAGGAAGCCCGGTGCCGTCGTCGACGATCTCTATGAGGAAGTGTTCGTTCGCTGTCACCGACACCGTGATGTTGTCGGATTGCGAGTGTCGCAGTGCATTGCTGAGCCCTTCACGTAGGACGGCCTCGGCATGAGGATGGATGCGGGTGGGAACCAATGTGTCGATCGGGCCGATGAACTGCACGTTGGGGGTGACCACCGAATGGATGCTGAGCTCACCGACGACGTCGAGGAGTCGCCGTCGGAGGCTGCTGCCTGCCGCGGCGCCCGTCGTGTGCAGATCGAAGATGGTCGTGCGGATTTCCCGCACAGTGCGGTCGAGTTGTTCGACGGCGTGGTGGATCACGTCGGTGACGCGTCCAGGTTCGACGTCCGGTATCAGGACGCTCTGCAAGCTCATGCCGGTCGCGAACAGACGCTGAATCACGTTGTCGTGCAAATCGCGGGCGATCCGATCACGGTCGGCGAGGACGTCGAGCAGCCGCTTCTTGCGTTGCTGCTCGGCAAACTCGAGGGCCACTGCCGCGAGATTCGCCATCGATTCCAGTCGTGCGACGTCTTCGTCGTCCCACGGATCGGACCGGGCATCCCTGGTCACGATCAGGACGCCGGTGATGGTGGACGTGGCCCACAACGGCAGCACGACGGCCTTGCCCGAATCGTGGTCGCCGGCGGACGGCAATCCCGCGAGGGTGTCGGTGAGGGTGGCGCGCCGGGTCTTGAGTGCGTCCATCACAGGAGAATCGGTGAGGTCGATGCGGACGCCGCGGGTGGGTGCGGCGGGTGAGGCTGCGCGCACGGTGCCGTGTGTACCCTCGACGAGGACGATGAACGCACCCGCCCCGTGCGCGAGGTCGAGGACCTGGCCGGTGAGCAGATCGAGTGTGTCGTCGACGGAACCACCGACGAGCAGGCGCGCATTGATGGCCGCCATCGCGGTGAGCCACCGCTCGCGGGTCAGTGCGCTCTCGAACAACCGGGCGTTGTCGATGGCGGTACCGGCGGACTTCGCGAGCACTTCGAGGATGACCGCGTCCTCCTCGGTGAACTCCGGCATGTCGAGCTTCTCGGTGAGATAGATGCTCCCGAAAACCTTGCCCCTCGCCATGATCGGAGTTCCCAGGAAACTCTTCATCGGCGGATGGTTCGGGGGGAATCCGATGGAGGCCGGATGCTGCGACAGGTCTGCCAGTCGCACCGGCCGCGGATCGTTGATCAGCAGCCCGAGAATGCCGCGACCCTCGGGCAGGTGCCCGAGCTTGCTGCGCTGTTCGGGGGTGATGCCGACGTAGACGAATTCGGACAGCCCGCCGTCGGGCGCCCGGACACCGAGCGCACCGTAGTGCGCGCCGAGTAGTGACGTCGCGCTCTGCACGATACGCTGGAGCATCGAGTCGAGTTCGAGTCCGGACCCGACGACCAGCACGGCTTCGAGAAGGCTGTGCAGCTTGGTCGGGTTGGTGTCGCCGTCCCCGATGCGTTCGCGGAGTTCCGACAGCAGGGTGTCGATCGCTGTCGTGATCGCGTCGTTCATGATGTGCCTTCCAGGAATGCCAGAACCGATGATGCCGTATCCTCGGACGGATCGAGGGTGGCGCGGCTCAGATCATGGCCTGCTCCTGTGACCTCCACCAGTGTAGTCGGAGCGGGAATCAGCGCGTGCGCACTACGGAGTTCGTCGGGCGAACCGAACGGGTCGCGGGTGCCGTGAGTGAACACGGTGGGGACGGTGATGTCGGAGAGGTGCTCGGTGCGGGGCTTCTCCGGTTTTCCCGGCGGGTGCAGCGGGTAGGACAAGAGCACCAGTGCGTCGGCGATCCTGGGTTGCTCTGCGACAAGCATGGATGTCTGTCTGCCTCCGTAGGAGATGCCGCCGAGCACGAGCGGACCGGCGGTCAGTTCCCGCAGGGTAGCAGCAGCGTCGGCCACCCCCGCGCGGTCCTGCTCGGCACGGGACGGCTGAGGTGGACCTTTGGGATTGCGACGTCTGTAGGGCAGATCGAAGCGCAGCGCCAGGAAGCCGTGTGCGGCGAAGCACGCGCACATCAGATGCAGGATCTTCGTGTCGCTGTTGCCGCCTGCTCCGTGGGTGAGCGCGACGCCGCCGCGAGGTTCCCCGTCGGGGATGTGCAGGTGGCCGTGCACGGCGTTGGTGTTCAGGAGTTCGACGCTCACCAGCACACCGTAACCGCACCAACTGTGCATTCCGGGCGAACGGAATTTATTCGGGTGTGATGCGGGGACGCAGGAGCGTTGTCCACAGGTGGCGCAGCATCGAGGTGAATACGAGCAGCCACACCGCTGCCGCGACCCAGAGTTCGACCGCACCGACTGCCCCGACGAGCGGCAGGTCGTCGGCACGGCCGAGGTAGATCCCCGCGACGGCATACATACCCAGGGGAAACACGATCGACCACAGCGACGAATCGTACGTCAGCGGCACTCGGTGGACACGGTGCCGCCACCATCCCGCCGCGATCAGAGGCGGGAACAACCAGGTTGCGAACGCCCAGATCACCACCGCGAGGCCGGCTATCAGACCTCTGGTGGCATCGACCATGGGCGCATCGGCCATCTCGACGATCTGCGCTCCGGCCACCACGGTGATCGAGCACGCTCCCATCGCCACCCAGTACGGAGCGGTCAAGTCGGTGGGCCGTAGCGGATACTGCAACATTCTCGCGGCAACGAAGATCCCGGCCGCGGCGTACAGGAACAGGCCCACACCCCAGGTGAACACCGCGACCGCGGCGAGCAACCGGTTCAGATCCTGGTACACGGGCTGCAGCGCAGCCGCAGCGATGGCGACGGATTCGCTGGCCACAACCCAGATGAACCAGGTGCCGTTGGCCTTGGCGAGGACGGGTCGCTTCGTGGTTCCGAGGACCGCGGTCCACGGGATCACATATCCGAGGATCAGCCAGGTCAGCGCAGCGACAACGAGCAGCACTGCCGCGGTGGAATGCCAGCCTTCCATCATCAGGCGCACACCGAGCACGTTGCTCCCGGCGATGAAGGTGAAGAATCCGAAGGCCCGCGACGAATCGGCCATGTCGGCCTTCAATTCGCGCCGGAACTTGATCAATCGCCAGGTCGAGAGCACGACCAGAACCGCGTACGACACTGCGGTGACGACCATCAGGATCACCGACACAACATGGAACCCCCGGAGATGAGTTCCGATCGAGATGATGCCACTCGACATGACGAGCGCGAAGTAGCCGGGTGCGAGCGTCCGGACCGCCGCGCTCGAGCGAGTCGAGAGATCCACGTCGGGACACACTACTTCAGCAGCCGCGACATCCTGCGATCGGCGAGGATCTTCCCACCGGTCTGGCAGGTGGGACAGTACTGAAAAGACCGTTCGGCATACGACACCTCACGGACGGTGTCGCCGCACACCGGGCACGGCAACCCTGCCCGGGCGTGCACACGCAGACCGGAGCGCTTCTCTCCTTTCAGCCGGGCGGCGTCCTGGCCCACCGACCGGCCGACGGCGTCGGTGAGGACCGAGCGCATCGCAGCGTAGAGCGTGGCGGTCTGGTCGGCGGTGAGACGCGAGGCGGTGGCGAACGGCGACAGCCGGGCGACATGCAGGATCTCGTCGGAGTAGGCGTTGCCGATTCCCGCCAGCGCCGACTGGTCGACGAGGAGGGTCTTCAGTCGCGCGGTACTTCCCGAGAGCAGCGTGCCGAACTCGTCGGCGGTCACGTCGAGAGCATCCGGTCCGAGTCGGGCTATGCCTCGAACGTGGGCGGGGTCGCGGACGACCCACACGGCGAGTCGTTTCTTGGTGCCGGCCTCGGTGAGATCGAACGCGGGGGTGGACGCGTCGGGGTGGAACAGATGAACGCGCAGTGCCAGTGGTCCCTTGCCGAGCTTCGGCGGTGTCCGGGACGGCTCGTCGAGCCACCGCATCCACCCGGCCCGCGACAGGTGAGTGATCATCGACAGATCGCCGCAGTCGACGACGAGGAACTTGCCGAGGCGGCGAGCACCGGTGATGTCGTGGCCCTGCAACGCGGTGATCGGCGGGTCTGCGGTCTGCAGCACGCTGAGCGCGGCGACATCGATGCGGCCCACCACCGAACCGACGGCGTGTTCACGCAGGAACACAGCGAGTGCTTCCACTTCGGGGAGCTCGGGCATCCTCCCAGGCTACGACCCGTGCGCGGATTCGGTAGCCCTGACGACCAGAAACGCGCACGGGCGGCGGGCCGCATAGACTGCTCGTCGTGACTGTCCCGACGCCTTACGAAGATCTGCTGCGCCTCGTCCTGGACACCGGGACCCCGAAATCCGACCGCACCGGCACCGGCACCCGCAGTGTGTTCGGGCATCAGATGCGCTTCGACCTCGCGCAGGGCTTCCCGCTGATCACGACGAAGAAGGTTCACCTCAAGTCGATCGTCTACGAGTTGCTGTGGTTCCTGCGCGGCGACTCGAACGTGCGGTGGCTGCAGGAGCGCGGCGTGACCATCTGGGACGAGTGGGCGTCCGACGAGGGTGAACTCGGGCCGATCTACGGCGTCCAGTGGCGTTCGTGGCCGACACCGGATGGACAGCACATCGATCAGATTGCCCGCGTGATCGACACGATCCGGAGCACCCCCGACTCACGGCGCATGATCGTCTCGGCGTGGAACGTCGCTGAACTCGACGAGATGGCGTTGATGCCGTGCCACGCGTTCTTCCAGTTCTACGTCGCCGACGGCAAGCTCAGCTGCCAGCTGTATCAGCGCAGCGCCGACATGTTCCTCGGCGTGCCGTTCAACATCGCCGGCTATGCGCTGCTCACCCACATGGTGGCGCAGCAGACCGGTCTCGAGCCCGGCGAGTTCATCTGGACGGGTGGAGACTGCCACATCTACGACAACCACGTCGAGCAGGTCACCGAGCAGCTCGGCCGGGAGCCGTACCCGTACCCGACGCTGAAGCTGGCGCGGCGCGATTCGATCTTCGACTACCGATTCGAGGACGTCGAGATCGTCGACTATCGGCACCACCCGGCGATCAAGGCCCCGGTGGCGGTGTGAGCGACCGCGTCACGCTGATCTGGGCGCAGGCCCGCGGCGGTGTGATCGGCCGCGACGGCGCGATCCCGTGGCACATCCCCGAAGACATGGCCTTCTTCAGGAAGGCGACGACGGGAAGGCCCGTCGTGATGGGCCGGCTCACGTGGGATTCGCTGCCGGAACGATTCCGGCCGTTGCCCGGTCGCCGCAATATCGTTGTCACCCGCGACCCCGAGTGGGCCGCCGACGGCGCCTTCACCGCGTCGAGTGTCGACGAGGCGCTGACGGCGGCCGGCGACGGCGAGATCGCGGTGATGGGCGGCGGTCAGATCTACGCGCTGGCAATGGACCGCGCGACACAGCTACTCGTCACCGAGGTGGACCTCGACGTCGACGGCGACGCCGTTGCCCCGGTAGTCGGACCGGAGTGGACCCCCGCGGAGACCGGCGAGTGGACGATCTCGACCTCCGGAACTCGATTCCGGTGGATCAGGTACATCCGAAGCTGAGTGCCCGGGTCTTCCGGTACGCCATACTGCGAACCATGGACAAGCTCTCGCTCACCGCGCTGGCCAGACAGCAACTGAAACTTGCCGCCACCTCGACCAGTGGACGCAGCTCGCACACCGTGTTCGGCGGACACGCCAAGAGCCTGCGGCAGACCGTTGTCGCATTGCAGGCCGGTCGAGAACTGCGTGAGCACGACAGCCCCGGGGAGGCAACCCTGCAGGTCCTGAGCGGTCAGCTGCAGCTGATCGCCGGGGAGAACTCGTGGAAGGGTTCGCCCGGGGATCTGCTGATCATCCCGGCAGAGCGGCACAGCGTCGAAGCGCTCGACGACGTCGCGTTCCTGCTCACGGTGTCCATGTGAGCATCCGCGTCAGGTGAGAGCAGGCGAGTAGCGTCGGTAGCCTTCCCACGCGCGCCGGCGTTCACTTCGAGGATCGTGTTCGACGTGTGTCGGCACGTCGAACACCATGGTCGCCCGGGTGGCCGCGTCGTAGCGGGGCCACGACGGCAGGGGCGCGCCGCCTTCCGCGAAGTGCAGCCACTGACGCTGCACCGATGCGGAGACCGTCCGCAGATCGCGACGTCCACCCGCCGAGGTCAACAGCCTGCCCACCCATTCGTCGGCTTGCCCGAACACGGCGAACAGTTCGACGGCGTGTGTGGCGTCGAAACCCGTCCACCGCAGCAACCGGGGCGCGAAATCGTAGCGGTAGGCAAAGGTCGGTGCGTGTCGTGCGTGTGCTTGCGCCAGTTGCACGGACGGATACCAGAAGGTGACGTCGCCGCCGAGATCGACCGCGGCACGTTCGGACGGATACCCCGGATAGGCGGAGGTGATGCGGTCGTGTGCGGCGGGGTCGGTACCGGCGAACATCCGCTCGATCCGCCGAGGATCGGTGGGGAGCGCATCGAGGAACCGGGGGAAGAGCGCACCTTCGCGGTCGTTCGTGCCGATGATCAGCGGGACGGGATGCGCAGCACCCGTTTCGTACGCCTCGAGCGGTGCCACCGGCAGGTACTCACCGTCGACGACCGGCCCGTGCGGGTGTAGGCCCGGTGTCGCACGCAGCACCGAAGCGCCGAGGCGTGAGCCGGCACGACCCAGTTCGGCCGGGGTCGCCTCCGACAGTGCTTTCGCTGCGGTGTCGGTGTCGGCGCCGAGCAGTTCGACGAAACGCCGGCCCCAGTCGCGGGTACGGTCGACGGTGTTCACCAGTCCCGGTGCGGGGCTCTGCGCGATCGCCTGCGCGAACAGTCCGCGCGCAGCGGGAGTGGCGAGGAGAGTGGTGATCGACGTGCCGCCGGCGGATTCACCGAAGATGGTGACGTTGTCGGGGTCTCCGCCGAACGCGGCGATGTTGCGCTGGACCCATTCGAGTGCGGCCACCTGGTCGCGGAGGCCGAGATTCGAATCGAAAGGCCGCGCGGCACTCGAGTACTCGGTGAAATCGAGATAGCCGAGCGCGCCGAGACGGTAGTTGAGCGAGACGTACACGATGCCGCCGCCACGCACGAGGGATTCTCCGCCGTACAGCGACAACGCACTGGTGCCCATGGTGAAGGCACCGCCGTGGAGGAACACCATCACCGGCCGGGGCGTGTGGACACGACCCGCCGGGGTGAGCACGTTGACCGTCAGGCAGTCTTCACTGGCGGCGACCCGGGCGCCGACGCCGGTCGCGAGGCCGCGCGGAGGCTGGCTTGCAGCGTTCCCGAAGCGCGTCGCGTCGAGGACCCCGGACCAGGGTTCGACGGGCTGCGGTGCCCGCAACCGAAGTGGGCCGACCGGCGGCGTGGCGTAGGGGACACCGCGCCAGGCGAGGAGGTCGCCGTTGCGGACTCCGCGGACGGTCCCGTCCGACGTGGTGACGAGTGTCTCGGACCGCATGCTCGGCACTGTAGGTGACCGTGACCGGCGGTCACAGCAGACGTGACCGTGACCGGCGGTCAGAGCAGACGTGACCGTGACCGGCGGTCAGAGCAGACGTGACCGTGACCGGCGGTCAGAGCACGGTGGGCATCGTGCCTACGATGTCCGGTAATAGCCGATTTTCCAGTGTCCGATACTGTCGCTTCCGGTGCAGGAGAGGAGGCGCTGGTGACCGGAACCCAAACCACACAGCCCGCGCAATCCACTGCAACGACGCCTCGTCCCGAGGCTGTCGACGTGGATGTGCTGGTTGAGGCGTCGGTCAAGGTGCTGCGCGCCTATGGACGGAACGCCACGGCCGAGCTTGCCTTGGCCAAATCGAAGGCGTCCGTGCAGCGGCGCACCGTCGTGGTCGTCGGTGAGGTGCAGCGCGGTAAGAGCGCGTTGGTCAACGCCCTCGTCGGGGAGCTCGATGCGTCGCCGTCCGCCGTCGAGACCACCACGTCCGCAGCGGTGCGGTTCGTGCCACCCGACGATCGGCGCCCACCGGGATCCGCCGAACTGCTGTACGCCGACCGGAGCGTGCCGATTCCCCGCGCGGAGGTCCCGGACTGGATCACCAGCACCGGGGCACGCGTGTCCGACCCCACGATCGAGGATCTGCCGACCGGTGTGGTCGTCGCGACCGCACAGCCCGTCCTGGGAGGAGCCGTCGTCGTGGACACCCCTGGCTCCGGCGGGCTCGTCGCCTCCCACACGGCGCTCGCGACACAGTCGGCTCGCCAGGCCTCGGTATTGGTGATGGTGTGCGATGCCTCCACGCCACTGACCGAACCCGAGATGAACTTCCTGCGCGATGCGTCCGCGTCTGTCGAATCGGTGGTCGTGGCGGTCACCAAGACCGACAAGAATCTGCGCCGTTGGCGCCCCATCGTCGGCGAGAATCGCGCGTTGATCGAACGCCACCTGCAGCGGCAGATACCGGTGCTGGGTGTCTCGAGCCTGCGTGCCGCACTCACTACGGGGATGCCACCCGGTCCGGCACGGGATCGAGCCGAACGGGCGTCGGGCATCGTCGAACTGCGTGCGCAGATCGATGCCCTGCTCGACGCGAGGGCAGAACTACCCCAGGCCGACGCGCTGCGCACCCTGCTCGAGGGGCTTCGCCGCATCGAAGAACGGGTGGCTTCGGATATCGCCGTCATCGAAGACAGTGCCACCGCAACCGCTGATCTCACCGCTGAGCGCGACCGCCTGCAGGACCTGAAGAATCGGTCGCAGCAGTGGGAACAGTACCTCGCCCGGGATCTGACGCTGGCCCGCCAAGCTGCACTCGCACATCTCGACGAGGAACTCGATCGGATCAAGCAGCAGTGGACGACCCGGGTCAACAAATCGTCACTCGATGTGATGCGGCGCAGTGCCCAGAGCTTCACCGCCGATATGCAGACCGATCTGCTCGCGGCGATGGAATCGGCCGCGCAGCTGTTCCTCGAACGACTCGAAGCGATCGTCGCGGAACTGTTCGGCCCGAACTCGCCGCAGTGGTCGGAGATCCGCGAACTGGTGTGGGCCGCGATGCAGACCGGCACCATCAGTGCGGGTGAGGTCGGCTCGAAGCGGCAGGGCCTGCTCGACCCGAGCGTGCTGACGATGGGCATGATCGGCACGTCGATGCTCGGCGCGGTCATCGGTGTGGGTGCCGTGGCCGGGGTGGTGTGGGTGGCCGTCAATCTCGGGTACAAAGCGATGCGCACGGGAAAGACCAACCTGCTCAATTGGTTGCGTGAGACCCTGGCTGCGACCCGTACAGGTACCTCGCGCATGCTCGAATCCGCGTTGTCGGTGGGACGGCCGGAGATCGTACTGCGTCACCGAGACGACCTGAAGAGCCGGATCGAGGATCTGCAGGGCCAGTTGAAGGAGGCGCAGGAAGCGGCCCGGCTCGACGCTGCGACACGCGAGAAGACCCTCGAGCGGTTGACGAAGAACCGGAAGATCGTGCAGAACCGGATCGACGCGATCGAGAAGTTGCTGGCAGGTCCCCGGAACTCGACACCCCAGAGTCCGACACCACAGAGTCCGACACCCCAGAGTCCGACACCCCAGAGTCCGACACCACAGAGTTCAGGGGCACAGAGTTGATGCATCAGGGTGCGAGCCCCCAGCGGAGCAACGACCCGGTGCATGCCCGGATCGAGTCGGCACTGCATTCCCTCGCGAATCTGGGCGGCGACCTTCCATCGCACGCCTCGCGGATCGGGGCGACCCTGTTCTCGCCGCCGCGCATCGTCGTCGTCGGTCGGCTCAAGGCCGGTAAGTCGACATTGGTCAACGCCCTGATCGGGGCGCCGTTGGCGGAGACCGCGGCGCTCGAGGCGACCAACGTCGTCACCGTCTACAGCAACGGTGCGCCGTCGAGAGCCGAAGTGGTCAGGCTCGACGGCAGTGTCGTCCCGCAGCCCTTGAGTTTCGGGGGGACGGTCGCGCCGGCGTTTCCTCCCACCGAAATCGCTTATGTGCAGCGGTTTCTCCCGTCCCAGTCGTTGTCGGACATCACCCTCATCGACACCCCGGGCCTCGCGACGCTGACTGTCGACAACGCCGCCACGACACGGCGCGCACTGATCGACGGCTACGAGCAGACGCGCACCGCGTCGGTGGATGCAGACGCGGCGATCTTCCTGTTCGATTCCGCACCTCGCGCCGACGAGGTCGATTTTCTGCATCAGCTCGGCTTCACGCCGCTGACAACGCTCGGGGTGCTGTCGCGTGCCGACGGATTCGGTGAGGGCGCGTTGGGCCGTCGTGACCCGCTCGCACACGCCGCCGAGCATGCCGCTGTGCTGGCCGATCAGCTACCCGGACTCGTGGGCTCGGTGATTCCCGTCGCGGGTCTGCTCGCAGAGACCAGCCACACGGGCCGGCTCACCGAGACCGATGCGCGGGCGTTGCGTTCGCTGGCGGGCCCGCCCGGTGGGGAATTGTTCGACATCATCGACGTCGGCGACCCCATGCCGGTGGATCCACAGACCGTCGAGCGACTGCTCGACCTCGTCGGTGAGTACGGACTCGTGCACGGACGTCAGGTGGCCACGGGCGGCGCGCATGCATTGGGGTCCTGGTTGACCGAGCGATCCGGTATCGGTCGTCTCCGCGAGGTGCTGCACACGTCGCTGCGTGAATACGCGGTCCTGCAACGCGCCGGTCGGATTCTGCAGGAGATCGACTCGCTCGCCTACAGTCATCCCGCCCGTGACCACATCAGATCGATCGCGTACGGGCTCGAGAACGATCCGGCTCTGACCCCGGTTCTGTTGCTGCGGGCACTGCGGGCCCTGCTGCGGGCAGATCCGTCTGCGCCGCTGGTCGCGGAGTTGGCCGACCTACTGCGTGGTCGGACGTTTGCCGAGCGGCTGCGTCTGCCCGCGTCGGCGCCCCCCGGCGCGATCCGTGATGCAGCGGCACAGCGGCTCGCTGCGGTCCAGCAGCGAACATTGACAGCGTCCACGGCGGCCGAGGATGCGGCCCTGACGGTGCTCACCCGGGCCTACACCACCATCTGGCGGTCCCATGGTTGATTTCGGAACCGTAGGTTGATTTCAGAACCGTATAGGGCATGATGTCGGACGAAATGGTGTGCTCGCAGAGGGGGGTTCGTTGTCCGGCTGGATGCTGTCGATCGATTTCGGCGCTTCGAATACCGTTGCTGCGCATACTAACCCGGTGCGCGGGACGGTCGAATCGCTAGTCGTCGACGATGCGGTCCGACCCATCGAGGTCGTGTACGAGCGGACGCTGGCCCGCCATCGCGGGCAACGTCCGAAGACCGTGGTCCTCACCCATCCGGACTCCTGGTCGGAACAGCAGGTCCGGACGCTCGTCGACGCTGGGGCGCGGGCCGGTATCGAAGCGCGCACGATCATGTCGGTCTCCGAGGCGCGGGCTACCGTCGAATACTGCGCCCAGGGGCGGACGCTACGGCGCGGGGCGGTCTTCGCCGTCTGCGATTTCGGTGGCACCTCACTCGACACGGCCGTCGCCGTCGTGACGCAGACCGGTGGATTCGAGGTGGTCGCGGCCCGCGGCGACGACACTCTCGGCGGGCGCACCCTCGACGCTGCCGTGCGCAAGTGGGCAGAAGCGGCCTTCGCCGCGCGTGAGCGAGGCTTCGCCGAGCAACTGCGGCAGGCGCCACTACAGGTGCATCGCGAGTTCGACGAGCAGGCACGGCGTGCGAAGGAAGTGTTGACGTACGAGCACGCGGCCACGATCGTCGTGACTCTCGAAGGTCGCGAGCACACCGTGGCCCTGACCCGCGAAGAGTTCGACGCGGTGATCACACCGCACACCGACCGCGTGGTCGAGACGATGTGGCGGACGTTGATCGACGCCGGGTTCGGGGTGGGGGATCTCGACGCCCTCTGTGCGACCGGCGGGTCGGCGCGGATCCCTCTGCTGCGCAACCGGCTGGCGCACCTCGGCCCCCTCCTGACACCGAGCGACCCGTCGGTGGTGGCAGAGGGCGCGCTGATCATGGCAGAGAACAGCCGGCGGACTCTTCGTGCTCGCGCGATCGGCTGGATCCGACCCGTGGGGATGGTGGTGGCGGGTGCATTGATCGTGGCCGGTGTTGCTGTTGCCGCGGTGCGCGGGGTCCCCGAGGATTCCTCTGCTCACGGGAGCGGAGCAGCTCCCACAGAATCGACGGTCGACGGCAAGAGCTGGTCGTAGTCCTCGGGTTCTCGAATCTTCGTCGGCCGGGAACATTTGCTGTGGCCGCGGCATCTCATTGGTGTAAGCACGGTGAGCAGCGAGAATCGAGGACATGATGGCGGAGAATCCTTACGGTGTCGGACCGGGATCCAACTCGGGGCAGGACCCGATCCCGAACCCGGCACTCGGCGAGGGTGCAGTCGACCGTGACGGCGACGGAGTTGCCGACACCCTGTACGTCGACCTCGACGGCGACGGCCGCATCGATGGCGCACTGTTCGATCACGACGGGGACGGTGTGATCGACGAAGGCAATTTCGACATGGATGGCGACGGTATCGTCGACACGGTGATGATCGACGTCGATGGCGATGGTGTGGCCGACGTGATGGGCGTCGACTACGACCAGGACGGCTACGCCGACGAGGTCTACACACTCGAACCCGACACCGGATCGGCAGGGTCCACCGACTCGACCGACCTGATGTGACCGGCTCCGGGAAGGTGGCGCGATGAACGATTCGGACGTCTCCCTGTGGGAGGCCTTGGGGTTGTCGCCCGACAGTGGCCTCGAACCTGTACCCGACGACCTGTGGACGGCTGCCGTGGGCGCCGCCGTGGACCCTGGCGCGGAGATGGTCGCCTCCGAACTCGTGCCCGACGAGGCGCCGGCACCGGACGACGGCGACGACATCATGACGGACGAGGGAGACCTCGTCCTCGGCGACACCGATTCCGGGCAGGAAGACGATACCCCCGACATGTACACCGATCTGGGCACCGACCTGGACGATCCGGTCTCCGGTGGACTGGACGGCTTCGACCAGGGATGGTGATGCTCGACTGGTCGAGGGCGGTAATCTACCGCCACGACATTGGGGGTGTGAATGAACGACGACGAGCTGATCGAGCGCTGCCGCGCCGGCGACACCGCGGCCTTCGGTGAGCTGGCGGGTGCCTACCGTACCCGGACGTGGGCGGTGTGCCTCCAGATCACCGGGAATCGGCACGATGCCGAGGACGCGCTGCAGGATGCCTTGACCGCGGCGTGGCAGAATCTGGACAAGTTCCGGGGCACCGCCAAGTTCAGCACGTGGCTGCACCGCATCGCGGCGAACGCCGCTTTGGCGACCGTGCGGCGTCGCCGCGAAGTCATGGTCGACGAGATCGATCTCGGCGCGAGTTCGGAGTCCTCGGTAGCCGACCGCGTCGTCGACGTCGACGCGGTACGGCGCGCGCTCGCGGATCTGCCCGACGAGTACCGAACGGCGGTCGTCCTCCGTGAGTACGCGCAGCTCAGCTATGCCGAGATCGCCGAGCACCAGGGAATTCCGCTGCAGACCGTCAAGAGTCGGATCAATCGTGCGCGCACACGTCTGGTGGAGGCCCTTACTCCGGTGGTATGACCGGCCGCCGGCGTTGTCACCAGTGCGCGGCTTCGAGGCCGTAAGCGCCCAGTTCTTCGTCGAGGAATCTGCGCAACGTGGCCGTATCGGGGAAGGCGTGCTCGTCCAGCGCGACGAGCGCGAGCGAATAGGTGCCGCGGTTGCGGTTCAGATACGACGACAGTTTCGTCAAGGTCGACACCTGCAGCGTGTCGAGGCCCGGATGCATTGCTCGCATGGCGACACCGCGGCTGCGATGCGGACCGAAAGCGTCGAACAGCGGTGGTGTGCGGCCGATGTTCGAGCACATCAGGTCGCGTTCCGAAGATTCTCGCGCGAGGTGCGCGGCCACCCGGTCGGGCATCAAGTGAAGTATCTCGTCGGGTACTCCGGGCGGAGCGGCCTCTCTCGGGGTGTGGTGGGCGGCCGAGGCCTTGGCGCGTAGCGTCGTCGCGGTGTCGCTGTCTTCGGCGATCAGTTCGGACATCGTGATTCCGCTGGATGGGGCGTCGCGCGCGTCGACCGGGATAGCGATGCGCAGCGGCAGCGCGAGTCCGGCGCGCCGTGCGATGCCGACGGTGACCGCGAGGAACAGTGAGTTGGAGGATCCGCCCGCGGCGTGCGCCGCCGCGTCCCACGCGGCGGCATCGACGTCGACGAGGGCGGTGCGGGCCTTTGATCGCACGACGTGCGGCGCGGGAAGCTGTGCTTTCGGCTCGTTACCAGGTGTGTTTCCGAACCGCACGTTGCGCAGGCCCTTGACGACGCGGCCGGTCAGGTGCAGGGCGTCGCGCACATCAGAGCCGGATGCGGACGAGGATCCGGCTGTTTCGTTGGTGTTGCCTTGTCCGGCCAGGGCGCCGGCTACCGCGTCGATCAGTCCGCGAGCATCGGTGAGGACGTGGGAGCACACGAGCGAGACGACGGTGCCGCCACCGGCGAGGGGTGCGGCTGCGAGTGCCCAGCCCGGAGCGTGCGAAGGGTCGATGTCGACCTCGGCCTGCGCATCGGCCCAGTCGAGGATCTCGCCGGTGCCGAGGGGATCGTTCGTGTAGTGCACGGGGTATGACACGGTGGTGCGTTCGAAGTGGGGGCGGGCGCCGGGGACCTTCGAGCGCACCACCTTCCGGCCCAGCGGACCTTGCGACAGCGCGTCGTGCAGCGAGATCAGCAAGGGGGCTCCGATGTCGTCGTCGGTGCGCCACACACCCTGCATCACCGACGGCAGGCCCAGGCCTCGGTGTTTGTGCAGGAAGATCTCGTCCACCACGGTGAGGCGATCGGTTCTGGTGCCTGCGGTGTGCTCGGCGGTCGGGTGGTTGCGACGATTCACGAATACGACGGTATCGCCGACCCCGAGTCGGGGCAGCGGTTTCCTTGACTCAAGTGATGAATATAGGTTCAATACTTGGTGTGGCCTACCGTCGTACGCCCGCAGTGCAGCAACGACTCGACGCGCAACGCGACTCGATCGCGTCGGCGGCCGTTGCGCTACTCGCCGAGCACGGATACCAAGGGCTGTCCATCACGGCCGTCGCCGAGAGAGCCGGGGTCGCCACCGGTACCGTCTACCGGCACTTCACCGACAAGTCCGATCTCATGGTCCGTGTCTTCCGCGAACAGTGCGGCCGCGAGGTCGACGCCGTCGACGCCGTCGCCTCCACCGGATCGGCCGCCGAACGTGTCGCGCGGATCGTCGAGACTTTCGCTTTCCGCGCATTGCGCAACCCCACACTGGCGTACTCGTTGCTCGCAGAACCGGTCGACGCCGCCGTCGACGCCGAACGTCTCGTCTTCCGCCGCGCGTTCGCCGGGGCGTTCGCCGACGCGATCCGCTTCGGCGTCGCTAGCGGCGAACTTCCCCCGCAAGAACCCGATCTCGTGGCCGCAGCCCTCGTCGGGGCCGTCGGCGAAGTCCTCACCGGCCCCCTCAGGGCCGGTGCGGCGTCTGCCACCACTGTTCCCGATCTCGTGACCCTCGCCCTCCGGGCAGCGGGATCCGATCCTGCTCTGGAGTGGCACCAAGGAGTTCCGTCATGACATTCCCGGCCACCCACGAAGTGTTCAATCAGGTGCCCGATCTCGTGCCCTACCAGGCCGCCGACGACCGATCAGTGCTCGAAGGGCTCCGCCGCGAGGGCGCATCCTGGGCCGAGGACGAGGTCCTCGAACTCGGAGCACGCGCAGGTGGGATCGAGGCACAGGAGTGGGGAAGGCTCGCCAACGAGTACCCGCCTGTGCTGCGCACCCACGACCGCTACGGAAACCGGATCGACGAGGTCGAATTCCATCCGCACTGGCACGACCTCATGACCGTCGCTGTCGAACACGGCCTGCACGGCGCACCCTGGACAGACCCTCGCCCGGGCGCGCACGTCGCCCGTGCTGCCAAGTTCTACGTGTGGGGACAGGCCGACGCCGGGCACATGTGCCCCATCTCCATGACCTACGCCGCGATCCCCGCGCTGCGCCACAACCCCGAGCTCGCCGAGATCTACGAACCCCTCCTCGCCGCACCCCACTACGACTTCGGTCTGCGCGAACCGTTGTCCAAGCGCGGCCTGATCGCCGGTATGTCCATGACCGAGAAGCAGGGCGGATCCGACGTCCGCGCGAACACCACCACCGCGACACCCAACGCCGACGGAACCCATACGATCGTCGGGCACAAGTGGTTCACCTCGGCGCCGATGTCCGACGTGTTCCTGACCCTGGCCAACACGGAGAACGGCCCGTCCTGCTTCCTGCTGCCCCGGGTACTGCCCGACGGCACCCGTAATCGCATCCGCATCCAGCGTCTCAAAGACAAGCTCGGCAACAAATCCAACGCGTCGTCCGAGATCGAATACGAGGGCGCGATCGGCTGGCTCGTCGGACCGGACGGGCGCGGCGTCAACACGATCATCGAGATGGTCAACATGACCAGGCTCGATTGCGTCATCGGCTCGTCGACCGGCATGCGGATGGCCACGCTGCGCGCTGTGCACCACGCGCGTCATCGCACGGCCTTCGGTGCGCTGCTCATCGACCAGCCGCTCATGCGCAACGTCCTCGCCGATCTCGTCGTCGAGTCCGAGGCGGCCACCACCATGATGATGCGACTTGCCGGAGCAACCGACCGCGCGGGCGGCGACGAACAGGAAGCGGCGCTTCGCCGCATCGCGCTGGCGGTCACCAAGTACTGGGTGTGCAAGCGCGCCCCCGCACACAGCGCAGAAGCCCTCGAATGCCTCGGCGGCAACGGCTACGCCGAGGAATCGGGTATGCCGCGGCTCTACCGGGAGGCGCCGCTCATGTCGATCTGGGAGGGTTCGGGCAATGTCGCTGCTCTCGACGCACTCCGTGCGATGGTCAAGCAACCGGACAGCGTCGAGGCGTTCTTCTCCGAGGTCCGGCTGGCCGAGGGCACCGACAGCCGGCTCGACGACGCGATCGGTCGCGTCGGCAAGGAACTCGCCGACTTCGAGAACATCGAATATCGTGCCCGGCGCATTGTCGAACTCATGGCGCTGGTGTTGCAGGGGGCTCAACTGGTGCGGCACGGGCACCCCGCGGTGGCCGATGCGTTCTGTGCGAGCCGGCTCGATTCCGATTGGGGAATCGCACTGGGCACTCTGCCCACAGGAGTCGACACCGAAGGAATTCTGTCTCGAATCTGACCACGGCCGGGAGCTGTTTCGGCACCTGACCGGCGCGAATATTCGAGGCATACTGGAGACCAACGTCCCAGAAACGATTGCGGGTGGTGCCCGTCATGATCAGCAGCACACAGTGGCGGGGGTGGGGGGAAGACGTCGCGGTGGCAGTCACCGAATGCGCAGCACTCGGTGAAGCCGAAGAACTCGTGCGCTCGGTGATCGACGAGTCTGCGGCCGCATGCGACCTCCGACGCGGCGATGCAGAGATTCATACGGTGAACCTGGCGCAGGGCACACCGGTGCGGGTGAGCCCGAGGCTGGCGGCACTCCTGCGGTCGGCACTGTGGGCCGCCCGGATGACGGACGGCGCGGTCGATCCCGTCGCGGGCGACGACGCGAGACTCGACGAGAAATCCGTGCCGCCGATCCATCCGATCCCGCGCTACCTCGACGTGCAGCTCGACGACGAGACAGTGCTCGCACCGTGGGGTGCGAGCCTCGACATCACCGCGACCGCACGCGCCGACGTCGCCGACCGAGCGGCAACACTCGTCACGACCGTCCTCGAATGCGGGGTGCTGGTGCAGATGGGCGCCACGATTGCGACCGCGGGGCACTGCCCGGCGGGCGGGTGGCAGGTGTCGTTGCCCGACCACGGCATCGTCGAGCTGCCGGCAGGTGCCGCGATGAGTTCGCGAACATCGACTGACGACGAGCAGCGGTGGAGCACAGTGACTGTCATCGCCGCGGATGCAGTGTGGGCCGATGCCGCCGCGACGACGGCGTTGCACCGGGGAATCGGGGCGCTGTCCTGGCTCGAGCAATACGAACTCGCGGGTCGTCTCATCGATTCGCGTGGACGCGTCCACACGACCTCGACGTGGTCGGATCCGCGGGCGGCCTGAAACGTCAGCGCTGCCGCATGCGGTGATACGTCCGGATCAGTGCATCGGTGGAGGTGTCGCCCGTCGATGCGGCACCGTCGCTCTCCAACGCAGGCTGTAGTTCTGTGGCCTGTGTCTTTCCCAACTCCACACCCCACTGATCGAATGAATCGATACCCCACACCACGCCCTGCACGAACACCTGGTGCTCGTACAACGCGATCAGCTGGCCGAGTGTGGACGGCGACAACTGCGGAGCGAGGATCGTCGTAGACGGACGATTGCCGGGCATCACCTTGTGCGCCACGAGATCGTCGGCGGTGCCCTCGGCGTGGATCTGCTCCGCAGACTTTCCGAATGCCAGCACCTTCGACTGCGCCAGCATGTTCGCCATCAGAGTCGCCTGCATCGACCCGGTACCGTCGCGGCCCGGCAGATCTACCAGGGCCCGGGCGAACCCGATGAAATCGGCCGGCACCAGATGCGTGCCCTGATGAAGAAGCTGATAGAACGCGTGCTGGCCGTTCGTGCCCGGCTCACCCCAGAAGATCTCACCGGTCGGGTAGTCGACGGCAGATCCGTCGACCCGCACCGATTTGCCGTTCGATTCCATCGTCAATTGCTGCAGATACGCCGGAAACCGAACCAGGTCGTTGGCATACGGCAGCACAGCCCGCGACTCGGCGCCGAGGAAACTCGTGTACCACAGGCCCAAGAGTCCGAGTAGCACCGGAGCATTCTCGTGCAGCGGCGCCGTGCGGAAATGGGTGTCCATCGTGTGGAAGCCGGCCAGGAATTCCGCGAATCTGTTGCGGCCGATCGCACACATCACCGACAGCCCGATCGCTGAACCCACCGAGTAGCGGCCGCCGACCCAATCCCAGAACCCGAACATGTTCGCCGGATCGATGCCGAACTCGACGACCCGTTCACGATGCGTCGAGACCGCGACGAAATGCGATGCCACCGCGTCGTCTCCGAGTGCGGCGACCAGCCAGCGTCGCGCAGCGGTGGCGTTCGAGAGGGTTTCGAGCGTCGAGAAGGTCTTGGACGCCACCACGAACAGGGTCGTCGCGGGATCGAGTCCGGTGAGTACCGCAGTGAGATCCGCCGGGTCCACATTCGATACGAACCGAACCTCGGGGCCGTCTGCGTAGTGGCGCATCGCGCGGGTGACCATCACCGGGCCCAGATCGGAGCCGCCGATACCGATGTTGACCACTGTCGCGATCCGCTCGCCGGTGGCGCCGCGCCACGCGCCGGAGCGAACCCGGTCGGTGAACTCACCCATTGCGTCGAGTACTTCGTGGACCTGCGCGACCACGTCGGCTCCGTCGACCATCAGCGACGAGTCGCGGGGCAGTCGCAAGGCGGTATGCAGCACTGAGCGGTCTTCGGTGACGTTGATCCGTGCGCCGGTGAACATCGCGTCGCGCCGGTCCTCGACCTGCGTTGCCCGCGCGAGAGCGAGCAACAACTCCACGGTCCGGTCGGTGATCCGATGCTTGCTGTAGTCGATCGCCAGATCGCCCGCGGTGGTGCACATCCGCGCGGCACGCTCAGGGTCCTGCTCGAAGAGGTCGCGTAGGTGTATCGACTCGACCTCCGCCCGATGCGCCGCGAGTGCCTGCCATTCGACAGTGGAGGTGACGTCGATCATGCGAGAAGCCTAACCTTCACCTGAGACCAACGCCGGGTTGGTGACGAACCGTGTCCTGTCGGGCATTGTGAGGAAAGTGCGCCGCAGAGGGGATCGAGGACTGCCTCGACACTGCGTACATCGCCCTGCAGTGCCCGGCCGGTCGGGACCGCCCGGTCAGTGGCCGAGGCGTCCCCGGCCGAGACGCAGAAGCAGCATTGCCAGGGTGTGGCCCTCCTGGCCGAGCTCGCTGAAACGCTCGAGCACCTTCATTTCGCGGCTGTGGACGAGCCTGGTGCCGCCGGACGCCATGCGAGTGCGGCCGATCAGTCGGGACACCTCGGCACGACGCTTGACTGCGGCCAGGATCTCCGCGTCGAGGCGGTCGATCTCCTGGCGGAGCTCGTCGATCTCGGCCTCGGTGGTGGGCACGGGGTCGGCCGCGGTGTCTTTCGGTGTAGCGGTGTCTTTCGGTGCAGCGGTGCCATTCGATGCAGCGGGACTGTTCGGTGTGGCGGCACCGTCGGCCAGTGAAGCGTCGGTGTTCGCACTCATGTGATCTCCTCGCGTCAGCTCTGGAATCGTCCGGGAAACGGGGGCTGTTACCGGAATCGGGAAACGTCGGAGGTCGGGACGCGAAACCGACCGTACGCTCGCAGCTCGGCCGAACGAAGGACACATGACATAACGCTCAGTTTGCCACCCGGACACCGCGCGGCCAAGTCGGATTCGATGTCCGACCCGTCCGGTAGTTTGGAAGGACGATGAACACTCCTGCAGCGCTCGCCTATTCGCTCCCCGCTACCGCCGCCCTCCTCGAGGGTCTCAATCCGCAACAGCGGGAGGCAGTCACCCACGAAGGTGCGCCGCTGCTCATCGTCGCCGGAGCGGGTTCGGGCAAGACCGCGGTGCTCACCCGTCGCATCGCATATCTGCTGGCCGAGCGCGGTGTCGCACCCGGACAAGTGCTCGCCATCACCTTCACCAACAAAGCCGCGGCCGAGATGCGCGAACGTGTCGCGGGTCTCGTCGGGCCGCGTGCGCATTCGATGTGGGTCTCGACGTTCCATTCGAGCTGTGTGCGGATTCTCCGGGCGCAATCGGCGCTGCTGACCGGCAGGAACTCCAACTTCACGATCTACGACTCCGACGATTCCCGTCGCCTGCTGACGATGATCGCGAAGGATCTCGAACTCGACACCAAGAAGTACTCGGCCCGGTTGCTCGCCACGCAGATCTCGAACCTCAAGAACGAATTGACAGGTCCCGACGAGGCCGCCGCGACCGCGAGTTCCGACCCCGCTCCGCTCCCGAGAATCGTGGCGAGTGTGTACGCGCAGTATCAGAAACGGCTACGCGCGGCCAACGCATTCGACTTCGACGACCTGATCGGCGAGACGGTCGCGCTTCTCCAGTCTCATCCGCAGGTCACCGAGTATTACCGCCGTCGGTTCCGTCACGTGCTCGTCGACGAATACCAAGACACCAACCACGCGCAGTACGTGCTCGTACGCACCCTCGTGGGTGATCCTGACGAGCCTGCCGATGTCCCCCCGAGTGAGCTGTGCGTGGTGGGAGACGCCGACCAGTCGATCTACGCCTTCCGCGGCGCAACGATCCGCAACATCGAGGAGTTCGAGCGCGACTACCCGCAGGCCCGCACGATCCTGCTCGAGCAGAACTACCGGTCGACGCAGAACATCTTGTCGGCCGCCAACGCCGTCATCTCCCGCAATACGGGACGCCGCGAGAAACGACTCTGGACGGACGCAGGCACGGGTGAGGCGATCAGCGGCTACGTGGCCGACAACGAGCACGACGAAGCCCGGTTCGTCGCCTCCGAGATCGACAGATTGGTCGACACCGGGGAGGTCAAGTACTCCGATATCGCCGTGTTCTACCGCACCAACAACGCCTCCCGGCCCCTCGAAGACGTCTTCATCCGTCACGGTGTTCCCTACAAGGTGGTCGGGGGAGTGCGGTTCTACGAGCGCAAGGAAGTGCGCGATGCCGTTGCCTACCTGAAGGCGCTCGACAACCCTCACGACACCGTGAGTCTGCGCCGTATCCTCAACACCCCGCGCCGCGGCATCGGAGATCGCGCCGAGGCATGTGTCGCGGTCCACGCGGAACGGCACGGTGTGAGTTTCGGGCAGGCACTGCTCGACGCCGCGGAGGGCGGAGTCGCGCTCCTGAACACGCGCGCACAGAAAGCGATCGCGGGCTTCGTCGGGATGCTCGACGACCTGCGAACGATGTTGAGCGAGACCGACGCCGACGGAAACGACGCGGTCGACATCGGCGACGTGGTCGAGGCGATCATCGAGCGCAGCGGCTACCGTGCCGACCTCGCCGCCAGCGACGACCCTCAGGATGGAAGCCGCCTCGACAACCTGCATGAACTCATCAGCGTTGCACGAGAATTCAGTTCGGATGCCCGCAACGTCGCAGGAATGGACGATGCGGAACCAGCAGAAGGGCAGCCGGCCCCTGGGTCTCTTGCCGCGTTCCTCGAGAAGGTTTCGCTGGTAGCCGACGCCGACCAGGTCCCCGACAACGACGACGGTGTCGTCACGCTTATGACGTTGCACACTGCGAAAGGGCTCGAGTTCCCGGTGGTGTTCGTGACCGGTTGGGAAGATGGGCAATTCCCGCACATGCGGGCGCTCGGCGACCCGGACGAACTGTCCGAGGAGCGGCGTCTCGCGTACGTGGGGATCACCCGCGCCCGTCGTCGCCTCTACCTTTCCCGCGCGGTACTGCGTTCGGCGTGGGGTCAGCCGGCGACCAACCCGGAATCGCGTTTCTTGCAAGAGGTTCCGCAGGAACTCATCGAATGGCGACGAACCGAGCCTGGTCCGGCGCGCGGGCAGTCCATCGGGTCGGGTACCGGGTCTCGTTTCTCCGCCGGGGAATCACGTTCGGCAACTCCGAGTTTCGGTCCTGCACGAGGTCGGAACAATCATCTGGTGCTTGCCGCGGGCGATCGCGTCTCGCATGACAAGTATGGTCTCGGGACGGTGCTCGAAACCAAGGGGGCCGGCCCCACCGCGACGGTGGTCATCGATTTCGGAAGTGCTGGCAAGGTGCGGCTGATGCTGGTCGGCGGCGTACCCATGACCAAGCTCTGAGGAAGGTTGCGTCGCCGAGGCCGGCGGAAGGATCATGCACAGGGCGCATGGTCCGTGGTGGCGCCGAAGGGTGATGGTCAGTCGGCGTTCTGGCCGAGGGAGATTCCGCGGGTCGCGAGCCACGGCAACGGATCGATCTTGTCGACACCGCCCAGGTGAACCTCGAAATGCAGGTGGGGGCCGGTGGAGAAGCCGCGGTTGCCCATGGTGGCGATCTGATCGCCCGCCATGACCTGCTGACCGACGGTGACGAGCGACTGGTCGATATGCCCGTACACCGTGACTGTGCCGTCAGCATGGAGTAGGCGAACCCACATACCGAAACCCGATGCCGGACCGGATTCGATGACCTCACCGTCGGCGACCGCGAGGATCGGCGTGCCGATCGGGCCCGCGATGTCGACACCCGCGTGCAGGGTGCCCCACCGGGCGCCGTAGTTCGAGGTGAAGGCTCCGACGGCGGGTAGCGCGAACAGGGGACGACGCGCGGCCTCTTCGCGTGCGGCCCGCTCCTCGCTGAAACGCTGGCCTTTGGCGAGCAGGTTGGAGAACTGCGACAGATCGTTGGGATCCGCGATGTTGAGAACCTGGGGTGCCTGTGAGCGAGTTGCGTCGCTGCCCGCAGAATCGGACGCGAACTGAGCGGCCTGTGGAACGGCCGTTGCGGTGAGGGTGTTCGCATTCGCCGTATCGGCGGCGAGCGCGATCTCGGAGGTTGTGGGGCTCGAGCCCGAGTTGCTCGTCGCAGCCTGTCCGGCCGCGACCACGGCGCCGGCGGCGACGGCGAAGACGGCGGCGCGACCCTTGAGTGCGGTGGGTGGAGTGGGGAGCCGGTGGGTACCTGTACGGGGTGCGGGGGAGGTGACGTCCTCGACCTGCTCGCTGCCGTAGTACGTGGGCTCTGCCTTGCCGGTGCTGCGGAAGTCGGTGTCGGGGAAGTGACGGGCGTCGGACGAACTCCAAGGATCCCAGGAATCGTCCGGGTCGGTGGTGGAGCGGCGAGCGGGGCTGCCGGTGTTCTGGCTGCCTGGACGCATGCCGTCCTCCTTCGTCGTGACCTCATCGTTACTTCAGCTGGCAGCTGACGGTAACGAAACGATCGCGTAGGTGGCAAGCCGGAAGCCCAAACCCGCGGCTTATGTGACTGTCATCACAGTACAAAGCAGGTGGAACAGGACTTTCTTTCAAGTCACGAATTCGCACCCATCGAGGATCGTCGCGTATCCGAATGTGATCGACGAGCGTTGTGTGCGGCTGTGCGCTCGACCACTGGCAGGTCTGCGGGGTGCCGGTCGTCATGTGGTCCCGGCCACCTGTCATTCTGGATCAGGCGGTCCTCTCGGTTTGTCGTACAGTGCCTTCCCGGAGGTAACCCCGTGAAGTAGTGCGAGACCTGCGGAACCTCGTGATGTGTGCCACAGAGTGCGGGCGCGGTCGTTTCGTAGGTCGTCCGAGAAACTAGAGTCCGAAATCGGCCCGCTCCATACCCCCGAGCGGGCGAGAACGCAGACGAGACGGTGAGCAGATGGATCTCTTCGAATACCAGGCGAAGGAACTCTTCGCCAAGCATGACGTGCCGACTTCGGCCGGCCGCGTGACCGACACCGTCGCCGGTGCCCGCGAGATCGCCGAGGAAATCGGCAAGCCCGTGATGGTCAAGGCGCAGGTCAAGGTCGGTGGCCGCGGCAAGGCCGGTGGTGTCAAGTACTCCGCCGACGTCGACGCCGCCCAGGCCAACGCCGAGGCCATTCTCGGCCTCGACATCAAGGGGCACGTCGTCAAGAAGTTGCTGGTCGCAGAGGCGAGTGAGATCGCCGAGGAGTACTACATCTCCTTCCTGCTCGACCGCACCAACCGCACCTACCTGGCCATGTGCTCGGTAGAGGGTGGTGTCGAGATCGAGGTCACCGCCGAGGAGAACCCCGACGCTCTCGCGAAGATCCCGGTCGACGCCGTCAAGGGCGTCGATCTTGCTTTCGCGCGCGAGATCGCCCAGGCCGGCAAACTGCCCGCCGAGGTGCTCGACGCTGCCGCCAACACCATCCAGAAGCTGTGGGAGGTGTTCATCAAGGAGGACGCGCTCCTCGTCGAGGTGAACCCCCTCGTCCGCACCCCCGACGACCAGATCCTGGCCCTCGACGGCAAGGTCACCCTGGACGCCAACGCCGACTTCCGTCAGCCCGGTCACGCCGAGTTCGAGGACAAGGACGCGACCGATCCGCTCGAGCTCAAGGCCAAGGAGAACGACCTCAACTACGTCAAGCTCGACGGCCAGGTCGGAATCATCGGTAACGGCGCCGGCCTGGTCATGTCGACCCTGGACGTCGTCGCCTACGCGGGTGAGAAGCACGGCGGCGTCAAGCCCGCCAACTTCCTCGACATCGGTGGCGGCGCTTCGGCTGCCGTCATGGCCGCAGGCCTGGACGTCATCCTGAACGACGTGCAGGTCAAGAGCGTGTTCGTCAACGTCTTCGGTGGCATCACCGCGTGTGACGCGGTCGCCAACGGCATCGTCGGCGCCCTGAAGACTCTGGGCGACGAGGCCAACAAGCCGCTCGTCGTGCGTCTGGACGGCAACAACGTCGACGAGGGTCGGCGGATCCTCGCCGAGGCCGCTCACCCGCTGGTCACGGTCGTCGCAACCATGGACGAGGCTGCCGACAAGGCTGCCGAGCTCGCCTTCGCCGCGAAGTAAGGGACATACAGAACAATGGCAATCTTCCTGACCAAGGATTCCAAGGTCATCGTCCAGGGCATCACCGGCGGCGAAGGCACCAAGCACACCGCGCTCATGCTCAAGGCCGGCACCCAGGTCGTCGGCGGCGTGAACGCCCGCAAGGCCGGTACCACGGTCTCGCACACCGACTCCGATGGCAACGCGGTGGAGCTGCCCGTCTTCGGCACCGTCGCCGAGGCCATGAAGGAAACCGGCGCGGACGTCTCGATCGCGTTCGTTCCCCCGGCCTTCTCCAAGGACGCCATCGTCGAGGCCATCGACGCGGAGATCCCGCTGCTCGTGGTCATCACCGAGGGCATCCCGGTGCAGGACTCCGCGTACGCGTGGGCCTACAACGTCGAGAAGGGCAACAAGACCCGGATCATCGGCCCCAACTGCCCCGGCATCATCACCCCGGGTGAGGCCCTCGTCGGCATCACCCCGGCGAACATCGCAGGCAAAGGCCCGGTCGGCCTGGTTTCCAAGTCCGGCACCCTGACCTACCAGATGATGTTCGAGCTCCGTGAGTACGGCTTCTCGACCGCCATCGGCATCGGCGGCGACCCGGTCATCGGCACCACCCACATCGACGCCATCGAGGCGTTCGAGAAGGATCCCGAGACCAAGGTCATCGTGATGATCGGCGAGATCGGTGGCGACGCCGAAGAGCGCGCAGCCGACTACATCAAGGCCAACGTCACGAAGCCGGTCGTCGGCTACGTCGCGGGCTTCACTGCTCCCGAGGGCAAGACCATGGGTCACGCCGGCGCCATCGTCTCCGGCTCGTCGGGCACCGCCCAGGCCAAGAAGGACGCTCTCGAGGCGGCAGGCGTCAAGGTCGGCAAGACGCCGTCCGAGACCGCTGCCCTCGCGCGCGAGATCCTCGCTTCGCGCTGAGCCTGTAGTACCTGAGTCGATTCACCGCGGCGCCCTCCCGGACCACACGGTCCAGGAGGGCGCCGTGTCTGTCTCCGGCTCCTCCGATCGAATGGATCCTTCGCTCTATCTGTCGAGATGAATGTGCCCTTCGCTCAGAGTGGGGAGGGGAATTACCGGTCGATCCATTCGGTGCCTGCGGGTTCGAGGTCACCGGCGCCCGAGGTCAGTGACGCCACCAGGCCGTCGAGTTCCGTCGCATCGCCCGCAACCGTGAACACCACCCGGTCGGTGTAGGAGACGTCGAGTATCGCCACTCCGTGCCTGCGCAGTTCGGCCTCGAGCCGCCCCCCATCGGCTTGCCCGACACTCAACGTGAACTTGCTGCGTTTCTGTCGCGCGACGAGCGACGCGGTGTCCAACGCCGTCGACACCGCACCTGAGTAGGCGCGGACGAGACCTCCCGCACCGAGTTTGACACCGCCGAACCAGCGCGTGACCACCACGACGACGTTCACGAGGTCTCGGTGGTGGAGCACCTGCAGCATCGGTACACCGGCCGTACCGCCGGGCTCGCCGTCGTCGCTCGACCGTTCCGCGCGGTGCGCCTGATCGTCACCCACTACGAATGCCCAGCAGTGGTGACGCGCGTCCGGAAACAGTCGACGTTGTTCGTCGACGAACGAACTGGCTTCGACGGACGAGTGGACACGACGGATCGCGGCGAGGAACCGTGAGTTCTTCACCTCCGTCTCGACGACGATGTCGGATCCTGGCGCGAGTGTGTGCGGCATGGCCACCATTCTGGCGCCGGGTGCATAGGGTGGTGATCAGCGACCGACTACTGCAGGAGGATCGATGTCATACCCCAGCGGCCCATCCGTCCAGAGCAAGGTTGTGCCGTTGCTGTTGCCGATCGGCGTCGCGGTGCTCGGCGTCGTGAACTTCATCATCGGACTGGCCCCGTACGTGAGGATCACGTTCGGTTCGTTCGTATCGCTGTCGTCGTTCGACTTCGGGTTCGCGGTCGTGCCGCTGGCGTTGCTGCTGGTCGGCGGCGGTTGCGCGGCTCTGTCGCTACTTCCCGGCCAGGATCTGCGGGCCGCCGCGGTTGTCGCGTCGGGGGTGGGATTCGTGACGTCGCTGTTCCAGCTGTTCCACCTGCCCCAGGACACGGGAATCGCCTGGGGCGGCGTGACGATCCTCGTGCTCGGTCTCGTGCAGACGGCGCTTGCGGTGTTCGCGCTGCTCTTCGGGATCGGCGTGCTGGTACCGGGGCAGCGACCCGCCCCGCAGGGTGTGTACCAGCAGGGTTTCCCACCGCAACCGCCACAGCAAGGTGTCCCACAACAGACCGCGTCACAAGGTGTTGTGCAGTCCGGATTCCCGCAGCCGGGCCAGCAGTTTCCGGCTGGGCAAGTCGGCCCGCAACATCCGGCCCAGCAGTTCGGAACCCAGCAGTTCGGGGCCCCGCAGCAGCAGTTCGGGGCCCAGCAGTTCGGGGTACAGCAGCACACCGGTCAGACGCAGTACCCGGGGATGCCGCAGCCCTACTCGGGCCAACAGACCCAATTTCCGGGGCCGGTGCCCCAGCAGGCGCCCTACAGCGAATACCTGCAGCCGTACGCGGCGGCGCAGCGCGATGCACAGCAATCGCAGGAACCTGCCCCGCACGAGCCGACCCAGCACGAGTCGACCCAGCATGAGCCGACGCAACCACCTGAGTCCGACCAGTCGCGCGGCACCGGATCGGGCGCGACACCCGTGGCCGAGAACACCGACGACGCGCCGACCCAGGTGTTCCGTGCACCCGACGACCAGCGGTGATCGGCGCGCCTGACGCCGCGGGCCGACCGACGGTGCAACTATCGAGATGATGACTTCGACGCTAGGCCGGTCCACTCGGCACGCACCGTCCGAGAACGATCAGATCGACTCGGATCGTTTCCGGATCCTGATCGCCGCGGCGGCGCGTGTTCCCGCGGTGACGATCGCCTTCGTCGCGACCGTCGTGGTGATCACGATGGTCGCGGTGAACAGCGATCTCACCGGAATCTACGCAGCGATCGCCGGTACGTGGCTTGCATTGCACCAGGTGACGCTGACGATCGACGGCACGTCACTCGGCGTACTGCCACTGCTCCCTACAGGGCTGATCGTGTGGCAGGCGGCGCGGGCGAGTGCCGCGGCCGTGGATTCGACCGTCGACCACACGGAACAGAACCTGACGTTGCAGGATGCGGCGCGGATCGTCGTCGCGACCATCGCGGGCCCGTTGATCGTCACCGTGATCGCGCTGGTCGTGATGCAGGATGCTGCAGGGGTACTTCCTGTGACGCCACCCAACGCCGCTGCCGCGCTCGCCTGGGTGAACGGTCTGTACATGTTCGCAGCCGCAGTGGGGATCGGCACCCGGACATGGCGCGTGGTGTGCAGACGGTACGCCGTTCCCGAATGGCTCATCTTGTCGGTACGTCCGGCGGTGCGGGCGCTGCTGGGTATCTTCGCGTTGGGCGGCGTACTCACCCTGGTCGGCATGGTGTTGTCGTGGACCACGATGGGCGACCTCCTCGAGCGAGGTGGGGGCGTCGTCGGTGTCCTCGGGTTGACGGTGCTCTCGATTCTCTACCTCCCGAACGTCTTCCTCGGCGCCTCGTCGATCCTTGCCGGCAGTACCGTGCAATTCGGTGACGTTCGACTGAGCTTGTTCGAGGCGAGCGGCGGTGACCTGCCTGCGCTTCCCGTCCTCGCCGTGATTCCCGCCGGTCCCGCGGCTGCATTCTGGCCGGTGATGCTGGCCGTTCCCGCGACCGTCGGCGCGCTCGCCGGCAGGTTCGTGGCACACCGCGTCCTGCAGGCGCAGGCCGACGGTGTTCCGGTGCGTAGCGCCGACGCATCGCTGACGCTTCTCGCGGCCGCTGCGCAGACTGGCCTCGCTATCGCGCTGCTGACCTGGGTTGCGGGTGGTCCGCTCGGAATGTTCGGGATTGTGGGCAGCAATTGGTGGCTCACGGGTGTTCTCGTTTTTGCGTGGGTAGGGTTGCTCGGGCTGATCACCGCGCAGTTGCTGATGTGGCGTGAAGGCAAGCTTGCCGCTGCGGCGGTGGTCGAAGACGAGTCCGAGTACGAAGACCGCTTCGACGACGAGCTCGACCACACGATCAAAGCGATCGAGGGGCCGCACTCGGAGGATGACGATGCCGAACGTGTCGAGGGTGCCGACGAGCTCGACGACGCAGACGCAGAAGACGACCCTGACGAAACCGACGACCCTGACGAAACCGACGACCCGAACGTCATCGAGGCGGAAGTCGTCGAACTCGAAGACGCCAAGACCACCGACGTTACGGATAGCGACGAATCGGACGCGGGAGTGGGTTCCGGCGGCGTCGACGGGGAGGTCGAAGAAAAGCGTGAGACGGACGGCGACTAGTGTCTGAGGCGGCCGCCTTTCCGGCCCGCCCCCTCGAGTTCCAGGAGTAGAGCGCTGACTGCCTCGCGTGACCAGCTGCCACCCACCGCGCCCGCGCGGATCGTCGTCCTCGCTTCGGGTACGGGAACCCTGCTGCATTCGCTCCTCGACGCGACCCGAACCGACGGGTATCCCGCGCAGATCGTCGCAGTCGGCGTCGACCGAGTGTGCGTGGCGCAGGAGCACGCTGCCGCCGCGGGAATTTCGCAGTTCGAGATTGCGCTGCGCGACTACGCCGACCGTAGTGAGTGGGATCACGCCCTCACCGCGGCGGTCGCGAAACACGAACCCGACCTCATCGTCACCGCAGGGTTCATGAAGATTCTCGGTACCGTGTTTCTCGGGCGATTCGCTGGACGGATCATCAACACGCACCCTGCTCTGCTGCCGTCGTTTCCGGGGGCACATGCCGTTCCCGACGCGCTGGCCTATGGCGTGAAGGTGACCGGGTCGACCGTGCACCTCGTCGACGGCGGTGTGGACACCGGGCCGATTCTTGCGCAGGAACCCGTGCCGGTCCTCGACGGCGACGATGAGGCCGACCTGCATGAACGCATCAAGGTTGTGGAACGACGCTTGCTGGTCGACGTTGTCGCCGCCGTCGCGACCCGTGGAGTTGTATCCGATGGACGAAAGGCCGTGATCCCCAGTGACCGAACGTAAGACTGTGCGCCGCGCACTGGTCAGCGTCTACGACAAGAGCGGACTGGTCGAGCTGGCGAGTGGGCTGCACGACGCGGGTGTCGAACTGGTGTCCACCGGCTCCACCGCCGCGACGATCGCCGGAGCAGGTGTGCCCGTGACCCGCGTCGAGGAGCTCACCGGCTTCCCCGAATGCCTCGAAGGACGTGTCAAGACGCTGCACCCGCGCGTGCACGCCGGCATCCTCGCTGATACCCGTAAGCAGGACCACCTCGACCAGATCACCGATCTCGGTATCGAGGCGTTCGAGCTGGTGATCGTCAACCTGTATCCGTTCACGCAGACCGTGGCGTCGGGGGCGACCCCCGATGAGTGTGTCGAGCAGATCGACATCGGTGGCCCGTCCATGGTGCGTGCTGCGGCGAAGAATCACCCGTCGGTCGCGGTGGTCGTCGACCCTGCCGCTTACGGTGATGTCCTCGAATCCGTCACGGGAGGCGGATTCACGCTGGCACAGCGCAAGCGTCTTGCGGCCCAGGCCTTCCAGCATACCGCCGCGTACGACGTTGCGGTCGCGAGCTGGATGAACAATGACTACGCGAAACCTGAGGGCGATGGGTCACAGTTCCCGGCGTGGTCGGGTGCCACGTGGACTCGTTCGAATGTGCTTCGTTACGGCGAGAACCCGCATCAGGCTGCGGCCCTGTACGTGGCGGAGGGCGGCGAGCCCGGGCTGGCGCAAGCCGAGCAGTTCCACGGCAAGGAAATGTCGTACAACAACTACCAGGACGCCGACGCGGCGTGGCGTGCTGCGCACGACCACAGCGAGCCGTGTGTCGCGATCATCAAGCATGCCAACCCGTGCGGTATCGCGATCGCCGACGACATCGCCGCAGCTCACCGCAATGCACACGAATGCGATCCGGTGTCGGCGTTCGGTGGCGTGATCGCCGCGAACCGCGAGGTGAGCGTGAAGATGGCCGAGCAGGTCGCCGAGATCTTCACCGAGGTCGTCATCGCCCCGTCGTACGCCGACGGCGCTGTCGAGGTGCTCTCCCGCAAGAAGAACATCCGCATCCTGCGCGCGGATTCGCCGAAGTCGGCGCAGATCGAGATGCGTCAGATCTCGGGTGGCCTGCTTCTGCAGGAGCGCGACGCGCTCACCGCGCAGGGTGATTCGCCAGCGAACTGGCAACTCGCGTGTGGGGATCCTGCGGATGAGACGACCCTGCGCGACCTCGAGTTCGCGTGGCGCACGGTGCGTGCCGTCAAGTCCAACGCGATCCTGCTGGTGTCGGGTGGCGCAACCGTCGGTGTCGGTATGGGCCAGGTCAACCGTGTCGATTCCTCGCGCCTCGCGGTGACCCGCGCAGGCGACCGTGTCGCCGGCTCTGTTGCGGCGTCCGACGCATTCTTCCCGTTTGCGGACGGCCTGCAGGTCTTGACCGAGGCAGGTGTCAAAGCCGTGGTGCAGCCGGGTGGTTCGGTGCGCGACAACGAGGTCATCGACGCTGCTCGCGAGGCCGGCATCACGTTGTACCTGACGGGTGCGCGCCACTTCGCGCACTGAGCTGAGGGCGGCGCAGAGCCTCGGACTGGCCGTCGCCGGGGGCCGTGGTCGTCAAGGGCCGTCAGAAGAGTCCGACACTCCTGGTTGGTCACGCGATAACTGGGTATGCACGCGGGAACGGGGTATATGCCCCGAGAACCGGCATAGAAGTGTGGTGATTCCGACATGGCAGCGACAACCGAGAGCAATGCGACCACGCGGATCGTGATCATCGGCGGCGGCTTCGCCGGCTTCGAGTGTGCACGTCATCTTGTGCGCAAGGCGCGGAAGTCGTCGGCTCCCGTATCGGTGACACTGGTGTCGGCGGACGATTTCATGCTCTACACGCCGTTGTTGCCGGAAGTGGCCGGGGGGCTGCTCGATCCGCGATTCGTGGCGGTTCCCCTCACCGAGGCGTTGCCCGGCGTCGAGCTGGTCACCGGACGCGTCGACTCGGTCGACCTCGAGGAACAATCACTGCGCCTGACCGCACGCGACGGGGACGCGGATACCGTCGCGTGGGACCGGCTGGTCCTCACGCCCGGATCGGTGACGAAGTTGTTCGACGTGCCCGGTCTGGCCGAGCATGCCCGCGGTCTGAAAACCACGACGGAAGCGTTGTACCTGCGTGACCAATTGATCAGCGAGCTCGAGTTGGCGACCCGCGATGATGCGGCCACTGCCGCGCAGCGCAGAACGTTCGTGGTTGTCGGGGCGTCGTATGCCGGAGCCGAACTGGTGTCGCAGATGCGGGCCCTCGCCGACGAGGTCGCCCGGCAGCGTGGTTTCGCTCCGAGCGAAGTCCGTTTCCTGCTGCTCGACACGGCTGCCCGAGTGATGCCGGAGGTTGGAGACAAGCTCAGCGACAAGGTATTGGCTGTCCTGCGGGAACGAGGCATCGACGTTCGTTTGGAAACGACCCTCGAGTCGGTTGCCGACGACCATGTGGTGCTCACCGACGGCAGTACGGTACCCACGCGGACCGTCGCATGGGTCACGGGCGTCACCGCGAGTCCACTGATCGAAAGCCTCGGGCTGCCCACGGAACGCGGTCGTCTTCGTGTCCGAACCGACATGAGCGTCGACGGCCACCCGCATGTCTTCGCCGGTGGCGATGCGGCGGCAGTTCCCGATCTCACCGACGACGGTCAGATCACCCCGCCCACAGCACAGCACGCTGTGCGGCAAGGAAGAACTTTGGCACGCAACGTGTTGGCCAGTGTCGGCGTCGGCCGTGCCGAGCGGTACAAGCACCGCAACCTCGGCTTGGTGGTCGATCTCGGCCCCAGATTCGCGGTCGCCAACCCGATGGGCATCTACCTGTCCGGTCTGCCTGCGAAAGTGGTCGCGCGCGGGTACCACCTGTTGGCGCTGCCGCGCGGGGTCAATCGCTGGGCAGTCGGACTCGCATACCTGACGGATCTTGTGGCGCCTCGATCGCTGGTGTCGTTCGGCCTCGTCAGCCAGGACGAGGCCAAGTTCTCGGCCAGCCAGGGGATCCCGAAACCCTGACTTCCGCGCAAGCAGTGACCGTCGCACCTGGCCCGCGGTCGGCGCAGTTCAGGCGGCGTGCGGGTGGGTGGTGCGCGGTGAGGAAGTGTCGAGGACGCCGCGATCATCGGCGATGACGAGACGGGCGGCGCCGCGATCGAGCAGCTCGCGGATCAGGACCGCAGCCTCGGCGCCCTTCTCGGCGTCGACGTGGCTGAGGTCGATCGTGATCGCGTGACCCGTCAGATCGTCGGGCAGATCTTTCGGTATCTCGCCGGTAGCGGTGAGTCGGAATTTCATGGTGTTCTCCTGTCGGAAGGGAAAGAAAAAGGCACCCGGGGCGAAGTGCCCGGGTGCCCGAGAGGCGAGTCGACGAGGACTCTATTCTCGGGGTTGCCGCGGGGCTACGTGGAAGTCGAAGAACGCGAACGGTACGGAACAGCGCTTGCCGAACTGATACTTGCGATGCATCGGACCGTACCTTTCTCGTGTACTCCAGTGGGTTAACGGAAAACCATACACTATTGACGCGAAAGCGACATTCTAGATTCCCCGCCGGGTGGCGGGCGCCCCGCTCAGAGGGACTTGAGCCACTTCTCGAAACCGCTGGTGAACTCCTGTGAGTACGGCAGGTCGGCCACGTAGTCGGAACCGGTGGACTGCTGGTCGCCGATGTCCTTGAGGACGTGGTTGGTGCGCTGCATGCGCAGTGACGTCAACCGAGTGTGCACCAGCGCGGAGTCGAGCGCGTCGACGTCGTCGACGCGGACCTGGATGTCCTTCGACGAGACGGTCGTGAGGACGGGCAGGCTGCCGGCTACCTGCGCGGCGAGCATCCGCGGGTCGAGGGCGTCTTCTTCGGCAAGCGCCTTCGCGTTGCCCGAGACGAGGCCCGCGTTGCGCAGCGGCTCGGGCAGGTTGTCGCTCAGGGTGCCGTCTGCGCGCAGTGATTCGACCGCACCTGCGAGCGCGACCCGCAGTTCGTCGGCGACCTGGACGGCCAGCTGCCGCGCGGACACCACGGCGTCGAGCTGGGCGTCGATCTGGGCGGTGAGCAGGTCGAGCAGGCGCACGGCGAGCGGCTCGAGGAGACCGATGCCCTTGATGTCGACGCGCTTGATGTCGATGCTGTCGCCGTCGTTCCCCAGCGCTCCTCCGGTGCGCTGGGTGCGGGGGTTGTCCTGGGCGAGCGACAGCGCGATCAGCGCGCCCTCGCTGTGACCGATGACGTACACCCGCTCGGAATCGACGCCACGTTGCCGCGCGAGAAAGGCTAGTGCGTCGGCGGCTGCGTCGATGAAAGTGGAGAACCCGAGATCGGCGACGTCCTCGACGTCGTAGGGCCCGAGGCCGGTGGTGCCGCTGCCGAGCTTGTCGTAGCGCAGGCTCGCGAACCCGTTGTCTTCGAGCACATCGGCGAGATGACGCAAGGTACCGATCGAGCCCGGCAGCAGTGCACTGTCGCCGTTGCGATCGGTGGGGCCGCTGCCCGCGAGCAACAGCACTGCCGGTACCGCTCCCTTGATCGAGACAGGGATGCGCATGCTGCCGTGCAGGGTCACATCGCCGCTGGAAAAGGTGATCTCGGTGTCCGACATGCTCATGTGTCTATCAGAAGCGGGTGACATCGAGAGAACTCAGGCCGTTCGCGCCGGCGTGCACTCGCCGATGGGATGCCGAAACGGCGAGACGGTCGTACCTTTGGTGGGGTGACGTCACCCACACCCCGCCCATCCACCCTCGGTGAGCTGCGCGCGTCCGGACACGTGCAGCGTTCTGTCAAGGACGAGATCAGACAGAACCTGCTCGCAGCGCTGCGCGACAGCGCCGATCCATGGCCCGGCATCGTCGGATTCGACGAGACGGTCGTCCCGCAACTCGAGCGGGCACTGCTCGCCGGCCACGACGTGGTGCTCCTCGGCGAACGAGGCCAGGGCAAGACGAGGCTCCTCCGCACCTTGCCGCTGCTGCTCGACGAATGGACACCCGTGATCGCCGGGTCCGAGCTCGGCGAACACCCGTATGAGCCGATCACACCTGCGTCGATCCGGCGCGCGGTCGAACTCGGCGACGACCTGCCCGTCGCGTGGCGGCATCGCAGCGAACGTTACGCGGAGAAGCTGGCGACCCCGGATACCTCTGTCGCCGACCTCGTGGGCGACGTCGACCCCGTCAAGGTGGCGGAGGGTCGCAGCCTCGGCGACCCCGACACCATCCACTTCGGTCTCGTACCGCGCTCGCACCGCGGCATCGTTGCCGTCAACGAGCTTCCCGACCTCGCCGAACGCATCCAGGTGTCGCTGCTGAACGTGATGGAGGAACGCGACATCCAGGTGCGCGGATACACCATCAGGTTGCCGCTGGACGTACTGCTCGTCGCGAGCGCCAACCCGGAGGACTACACGAACCGCGGGCGGATCATCACTCCGCTCAAGGACCGTTTCGGCGCCGAGATCCGTACGCACTATCCGATGGAACTCGACGACGAGATCGCGGTGATCAGGCAGGAAGCCCAACTTCAGGCCCGCGTTCCCGGATTCCTGCTCGAGATCCTCGCGCGGTTCACCCGATTGCTGCGGGACTCGACGTCGATCGATCAGCGGTCCGGTGTGTCGGCGCGGTTCGCTGTTGCGGGAGCCGAGACCGTCGCCGCCGCGGCCGTGCGCCGCGGCGCGGTGCTGGGGGAGGACGACCCGGTGGCACGCCCGGTCGATCTCGGCACGGTCGTCGAGGTGCTGCGCGGCAAGGTCGAATTCGAGTCGGGGGAGGAAGGGCGAGAGTTCGAAGTACTCGACCACCTGTTACGTCGCGCGACCGCCGAGACTGCCCGTGCCCGGCTGGCCGGCATCGATCTCGCGCCGCTCGTCTCGGCCATCGAACAGGGCGAGCCCGTGGTGACGGGTGAGCGAATCACTGCGAAGGCGTTGCTCGACGAGCTGCCCGAACTGCCAGTGCTCGACGACGTCGCTGACCGTCTCGGTGCGAGCGACCCGGGATCGCGCGCGTCCGCGATCGAACTCGCACTCGAGGGGCTCTACCTGGCGCGGCGCATCGCCAAGGACACCGGTGACGACGGTGCGGCGGTGTACTCCTGATGAGTCGGGCGGCTCGGTACGGCCCCTATCACGGTGGTGATCCACTCGCCCCGCCCGTGGATCTGCGCGACGCGCTCGCCTCGATCGGCGACGATGTCCTCGCTGGTAGTTCCCCGCGACAGGCGTTGCGTGAGCTGCTGCGACGCGGGCAGGGTGCCATGCGAGGGCTGGACAAGCTTGCGGCGCAGGCGAACCGGCGTAAGCGTGAGCTGCTCGACCGCACCAACCTCGACGGCACTCTGCGGGAGGTGCGCGAACTGCTCGACAAGGCCGTTCTCGAAGAACGGAAGACGCTCGCGCGCGCACTCGACGACGATGCGCGCTTCTCGGAGATGCGCATGGAAGAACTGCCGAGTTCCACGGCGCAGGCCGTGCAGGAGTTGGCCGACTACGACTGGCGGAGCACCCAGGCGCGCGAGGACTACGAGAAGATCCGCGACCTGCTGGGCAGGGAGATGCTCGATCAGCGGTTCGCGGGCATGAAGCAGGCGCTCGAAGGCGCGACCGACGAAGACCGGCAGCGCATTGCCGAGATGCTCTCGGACCTCAACGATCTGCTCGACAAGCACTCGCGCGGTGAGGACACCCCGGAGGACTTCGAGCAGTTCATGGCCGAGCACGGCGACTTCTTCCCGGAGAATCCGCACAACGTCGAGGAGCTGCTCGACTCCCTCGCGCAGCGTGCCGCGGCGGCGCAGCGACTGCGCAATTCGCTGACGCAGGAACAGCGCGACGAACTCGATGCGCTGGCCCAGCAGGCATTCGGCTCCCCGGACCTGATGGCACAACTGGACCGGCTCGACGGCAATCTGCGCTCGGCCCGACCCGGCGAGGACTGGACGGGGTCGCAGCGGTTCCGCGGCGACGAGGGCATGGGTCTCGGGGAGGGGACCGGTGCGCTGCAGGAGATCTCCGAACTCGACCAGCTCGCCGAGCAGCTGTCGCAGCAGTACGCGGGGGCGTCGCTCGACGACATCGATCTCGATGCACTCGAACGGCATCTCGGTCCGGAGGCCGCCGCCGATGCGCGGACCCTCGCCGAATTGGAGAAGGAACTGCGGAAGCAGGGATTCTTCGATCGTGGTGCCGACGGGCAGTGGCGTCTGTCGCCGAAGGCCATGCGGCAACTCGGGCAGCATGCGCTGCGCGATGTGATGAACCGGATCTCGTCGCGGGGCGGGCAACGGGAGACGCGGCGCGCGGGGGCGATGGGCGAACCGACCGGAGCGGCCCGGCCGTGGGAGTTCGGCGACACCGAACCGTGGGATGTGGTGCGCACGCTGACCAATGCGACGCTCCGCGACCCCGGTGTGCCCGTGCGGATGGCGGTGTCGGACGTCGAAGTGATCGAGACGGAACAGCGTGCGCAGGCTGCGGTCGCTCTTCTCGTCGATACCTCGTTCTCGATGGTCATGGACGGGCGGTGGGTGCCGATGAAGCGCACCGCGCTTGCGTTGAATCACCTGGTGTCGACTCGTTTTCGGGGCGATGCGCTACAGCTCATCGCGTTCGGTCGGCATGCGCGGGTGGTGACGGCGCCCGAACTTGCGGGGTTGGACGGCGTCTACGAGCAGGGCACCAACCTGCATCACGCGCTGCTGCTCGCCGGCAGGCATCTACGACGTCATCCAAATGCGCAGCCGGTGGTGCTCGTCGTCACCGACGGCGAACCGACCGCGCACTTGGAACCGGACGGGTATGCGGCGTTCGACTATCCGCCCAGTGCGCGGACGCTCGGACTCACCGTCCGTGAACTCGACCATCTCGCGAAGATCGATGCGCAGGTGACGATCTTTCGGCTCGGCGACGATCCCGGACTCGCACGGATCGTCGACCGCATGGCGCGCCGTGTGGGTGGGCGGGTGGTGGCGCCGGATCTCGACGGTCTCGGTGCCGCTGTGGTGGGCAACTACGTACGGATGCGGCGCCGCCGCTGACCGAGTGCAGTCGTCGCGGGGCAGGCGGTCAGTATGATGCGCGCCCACCGCTGGCGTCGTACACGGCGCCGGTGGAGAAGCTCAGTGCCTCCGAGGACAACCAGGCGACGAGCTCGGCGATTTCCTCGGGTCGGCCCATCCGGCCCATCGGGGTCAGGCTTTGTGACCGGGCGAGGATCGCCGGGTCGGTATCGGCGTTCATGGGGCTCTCCACGGCCGCCGGCGCGACGACATTGACGAGAACGCCCGTCGTGGCGATCTCCTTGCCGAGAGACTTCGTCAGTGCGATCACGGCGGCCTTCGACGCCGAATATGCGCTCTGGGTGGGGTTTCCGTCCTTGGCAGCGATGCTGGCCAGGTTCACGATCCGTCCCCATCCGGATTCGATCATGCCGGGGACGAACGAGCGGCACATCAGGAAGGTGCCGTCGACGTTGACGCGGAACGTGCGCTGCCAGGCGGCGTAGTCGACGTCGGTCACAGGCGCGGACGGGCCGACGATGCCGGCGCTGTTGACGAGGATGTCCACCCTGCCCACGCGCGCCCGCAGTCCGTCGACGGAGCTGGGGTCGGTGACGTCGAGATGCTCGTCCGCGCCGGGCGCGATGTCGGCGGTGACGACCTGCACGCCGGCGTCGGCGAGGCGTTGTGCGCATGCCGCGCCGATTCCGCTGGCGCCTCCGGTGACGAGCGCGGTCGCGGCTGTGGGATAGGTGATCATCTCAGGTCTCCTCGGGGGACTATGTGCGGACCGAGCGCGATCTATGTACGAATCCGGCATAATTATCGTCGCGGTTGTGTGCGGAATCAATATACGGCTGCGCAGTCGGTCGTCAATATCTCGAGGAAGGTCACCGATGGAGATCCGGTGGATACAGGCGTTCGTGGCGGTCGCCGAAGAACTGCACTTCGGCCGCGCGGCCCAGCGTTTGCAGATGGCCCAGTCGCCGCTGAGCCAGACCGTGCGCAAGCTGGAGAAGGACCTCGGGGTGTCGCTGTTCGAGCGCAACACCCGCAGCGTCGCGCTCACGGCGAGCGGTCACGCGTTCCTCCCGCACGCCTACCACATCCTCGAAAGCGTCGAGACCGCACACCACGCTGCGCAGGCCTCCGTCGGCGGTGTCTACGGCCAGATCAAGATCGGGTTCACGGGGGTGCTCAACCATCTGTCGCTGCCTCCGCTCACGCGTGCGCTGCGGCAGCGCTATCCGAACATCGAGCTGGTCCTCGTCGGCCGGATTATGAGCCGGGAGGCAGTGTCGCAGCTGGAGAGCGGCGCGTTGGACCTCGGTTTCGTCGGTCTGCCGGTGCAGTCGACCGCGGTGAGTACCCGGCTGATCCGGCGTGAACCGCTCGGTGCGGTGCTGCCGATCGACCATCCGCTCGCGCACGAGACGGAGATCGAGTTGAGCGCGCTCGCGGACGACGGGTTCATCACCACGCCCTTCACCGCCGGATCGTCGCTGCAGGAACTGGCGATGCGTGCCTGCCTCGACGCAGGTTTCCGTCCGCGCGTGGTCCAGGAGATCACGGACCCCTACATGATCCTGATGCTCGTCTCGACGGGCGTGGGTGTCGCGCTCATGACGTCGGGCATCGCCCCGATCATCCCGCCCGGCACGGTGTTCGTTCCCCTTGCGGGCGAGCCGGTGTACATGCAGCACGGACTGGGCTGGTCGCCCAAGCGGATGACGCCGGCCATGGAGGTGGCACTGCGTGTCGTGGAAGACATCTTCCCCGATACCAATTAAGATACTTTCAGTCTTTATAAATGACTTTTTCAGTGTTGGACGACGCATAGTCGCGTGTGTCATCGTCTTTTCGTCCCGGCGAGTGTGAGGTCCGTCTCAGAAGCGGAGCTCTCGGTGTTCGTCGGAATCTGGGACGAAAGGACACTTCATGACGAACAGTCACGCTGTTGCGCCGACCGGCGGCGACAACACGAACGCTCGCAGGGCGGCCATCTCGGGCTTCCTGGGCAGCACGCTCGAGTACTACGACTTCTTCATCTACGGCTCGGCCGCCGCGCTGGTCTTCGGGCACATCTTCTTCCCCGGCGAGGGAGCGACGGCGACCCTGCTGTCGATCGGTACGCTCGGCGTCGCCTACGTGGCCCGCCCACTCGGCGCTGTGCTCTGGGGCCACTGGGGCGACAGATTCGGCAGGCGCAACGCGCTTCTGGCCTGTCTGCTCATGATGGGCATCTCGACCTTCGTCATCGGCTGCATGCCCACGTACGACCAGATCGGTATGGCCGCGCCGGTCATCCTGGTGCTGCTGCGCCTGCTGCAGGGCCTGTCGGCGGGCGGTGAATCACCCGGTTCGGCCTCGCTCACGCTCGAGCACGCACCCGAACGCAGGCGGGCGTTCTTCACGTCGTTCACCATGAGCGGCATCATGTTCGGCATCGTCATCTCGAGCCTCGTGTTCATCCCCGTCGCATCACTGCCCGACGAGGCGCTCTTCTCGTGGGGCTGGCGGATCCCGTTCTGGGCCAGCATCGTCGTCACCGTCGTCGCGATCTGGCTGCGGCGCAAGCTCGACGAGCCCGAGGTGTTCGAGGAGATGCAGGAGAGTGGCGAGACCGCGTCTCTGCCGGTCGTGGAGATGTTCCGCTCGCACTGGCGCTCCGTGATCCGGGTGAGCCTCAGCTCCACCTTCGCGATGATCAACACCATCGTCAACGTCTTCGCCCTCGCCTACGCCGTGGACGTGCACGGCATGGAACGCTCGTCGATCCTGTGGGCGATTGCCGCCGCCAACTTCGTCGCCGTGCTCACCCAGCCGCTCTTCGGGATCGTCGCCGACCGCATCGGCCGCAAGCCGGTGTTCGTGTTCGGCGCGGTCGGTGCCGGCGGCATGGTCTTCGCCTTCTTCCACGCCATCGGCACCGGCAGTGTCCCCATGGTGTTCGCGACCGGCATCATCATGATCGGCGTCTTCTACGCGATGCCCAACGGCATCTACCCCGCGTACTTCCCCGAGCAGTTCCCCGCCAAGGTCCGCTACACCGGTATGGCCGTCAGCCTCATGCTCGGACTGCTCGTCGCCGGATTCACCCCTGCGATCGCGCAGATGCTCTCCGCCGGCGACACCGCCAACTGGGTTCCCGTCGCCATCATGTGCCTGGCCTTCGCCCTCTTGTCCGCTGTCGCAACCCTGACCGGCCCGGAAACCTTCCGCACCCCCACCGCGGAACTCGGCGAGTCACGCACTCGGACGACGGCACCAGCCCAGGCCTACGCCCGCGTCGACGCCTGACCGATCGACCCGCCTCGGCGCTCACCCGAGCGCCGAGGCACCACCGAGTAGGAGAACATCGTGTCCACCACTGCCGCACACCGCATCGGGCTCGTCGGCGCCGGAATCGCGTCGTCGCTGTCACCGGCACTGCACGAACACGAGGCCGCCGAACTGGGCGTCCCCGGCTATCGCTACGACCTTCTCGACCTCGACGTCGCGAACGTGCCGGTCGCGGACACCGCCGAGTACGTCCGATCCGCGGTGCGCGGCGGCTACACGGGTCTGAACATCACCCACCCGTGTAAGCAGCTCGTCATCCCCACCCTCGACGAGATGTCCGACAACGCACGCCTGCTCGGGGCCGTGAACACCGTCGTTGTCCGCGACGGTCGGCTGATCGGCCACAACACCGACCACAGCGGGTTCCTCACCGCGCTGCAGCGCGGACTTCCCGGGGCGGACCTGGACACGGTGCTGCTCGTGGGTGCCGGGGGCGCGGGCTCGGCGGTCGCCTACGCGCTCGGCGGCGCCGGGGCGAAGGACCTGCGCGTCGCCGACGTCGACCCCGACCGCGCCGCGGATGTGTGCTCCCGCGTCTCGGACGCCTTCCCCGTCCGGGCGACACCGCTCGCGGTCGCGGACATCCCGGTCGCGCTGCCGGAGTGCCGGGGCGTCGTCAACGCCACCCCGATCGGCATGACCGGTCACCCCGGCACCCCGTTCGACACCGCCGCGCTGCGCCCCGACCTGTGGGTCGCCGACATCGTCTACCGGCCGTTGCGGACCGAGCTGATCGCTGCGGCGATCCGTACCGGATGCGACGTGCTCGACGGCGGACAGATGCTGGTGGCGCAGGCCGCCGATACCTTCGCGCTGCTGACCGGGGTCACCCCCGACCCCGAACGCATGCGCGGTCACCTCGACGAACTGATCGAGGACAGCCTCACCAAGGAGATTCGATGAATACCCCCGCGTTCGCCCGGCCCCTCGACCTGGGCCCGGTGCGTCTGCGCAACCGATTCGTGTCGGCACCGATGGAACGCAACTACTGCGCCGCGGACGGCACCATGACCGACGAGTACATCGCCTACCTCGAACGGCGCGCCGCCGGCGGAGCGGCCCTCGTCTTCACCGAGGCCAGCTATGTGCGTGCCGACGGCAAGGGCCGCATCCGGCAGATGGGCGTCGACGACGACGACCGCATCCCCGGCATCGCGCGCCTCGCCGATGCCGTGCACGCCCACGGCGCGCTCCTCGGTGTCGAACTCAACCACGGTGGTCGCACCGCGCAGGGCGTCGTCAGCGGATTCGTGCCCGTGGCTCCCACCCCGATCCCCTGCATGGTCGTCGGCGGCGAATTGCCCGAACAGCTCGATGACGACGACATCGAGCACATCATCGAATGCTTCGGTGAGGCCGCGGCACGCTGCGAGAAAGCCGGCGTCGACGTCATCTCCCTGCACGGCGGGCACGGCTACCTCATCCACCAGTTCCTCTCACCCGCCTACAACAAGCGCGACGACAGGTGGGCCGACCCCACTCTGTTCGTCAACCGCGTCATCGAGGCCGTCCGCACCATGGCGCCCGGTGTGGCACTGGGCATTCGCTTCTCGGCGTTCGAGGGTATCGATGGCGGTCTCGACCCCGCCGCGACCCGTGCCCGCATCGACGCCATCGACACCGATCGCCTCGACTTCCTCGACGTGTCCGCCGGCAACTACGAGGCCGGTCAGTGGATCATCCAGCCGGGGGAGTGGCCCCGCGGCCTGCTCGCCCCCTACTCCGAGCAGTACACCCGCGACTTCGACATCCCGGTAGGTGTCGCCGGCCGCATCAGCACCCCCGAGTCCGCCGAGGAGATCATCGCTTCCGGCCAGGCTGATTTCGTGTCCATGGCCCGCACCCTGCACGCCGACCCGGAGTTCCCGAACCGTGCGATCGCCGGCACCCGCTACCGCCCGTGCATCGCCTGCAACTACTGCATCGACAGCCTCGCCGCCGGCGCGGTGCCGTGCTCGGTGAACCCTTGGGTCGGGCGCGAACTCGACCAGCCCACCGCACCCGCCGACGTGTCGGCACGGGTCGCGGTGATCGGTGGCGGGCCGGCCGGTCTGTCGGTGGCACGTGAACTTGCCGTCGCCGGCCATCAGGTGGATGTCTACGACGAACGTGACAGCCTCGGAGGAGATTTCGCGCTCGCATCCGATCTCCACGAGTACCCGGAATATCGACGGATCGTGGACTGGTACCTCGCCGAACTCGCCGAGCTTCCGGTGACTTGCCACACCGGCGTGACCGTGGACGCCCAGACGCTCGCAGCGCTCGATTTCGACGCGATCGTGCTCGCCACCGGCGGACGCGGCCCTGCCCTCGACGTGCCCGGCCTGGATTCCCGCCGCGTCCGCGACGTGCGGGAGTTCCTGCGCTCCGGTGATCCGGCCCCCGAGGCGATCACCGTCTTCGGCGCCGACCGCGAGGCCGCTGCTGTCGCCGACGATCTGCTGCAGCGCGGCACGGCCGTCGTCATGATCGGCCCGCAGGAGACGATCGCTCACGACGTGGGACGCCGCGCCAAGATCGTCCTACTGCCGCGCCTGGCCGCCGCGGACGACTTCACCGCGCACCTGTCGTCGACCATCGCTCGCATCGAGACCGACCGGGTGGTGATCTCCACGAACGGTGCACAGCGCACCGTCGACGCACCGGGCGAACTGCTCGTCTCGCAGGGCATCGAACCCCGCGCCGACCTGCTCGCCGACCTGCGGCGCTTCGCCCCGCGGCTCGGTGTGTACAGCGTGGGTGACGCGAGCGGCGACGGCGGATCCATTCACGCCGCGAACGTCACCGCCGCCGATGTGGCCGTCCGCATCACCGCCGAGGCAGCCCACGCTGCCACCATCCGCATGGAGGTTTCTGCATGACCACCGACACCACCCCGGTCACGACGCGCGATGTCGTGCGCGCAACGCTGCCTCCGGTCGGTCTGGGGACCTGGCCGCTCATCGGGGACGATGCCACCCGCGCCGTGCTCGCCGGGATCGACGCCGGATACCGGCTGATCGATACCGCCACCGTCTACGAGAACGAGGATGCCGTCGGTGCCGCTCTCGCCACCTGCGGAGTGCCCCGCGACGAGCTGTTCGTCACCACGAAGCTTCGCGGCAGCGACCACGTGTCCGGCGACATCCGCGGCGCGGTCGAGCGCAGCCTCACCCGTCTGCGCCTCGACTACCTCGACCTGTTCCTCATTCACTGGCCGCTGCCGCGACTTGACAAGTACTCGGCGGCGTTCGAGTCGATGCTCGAGTGGCGCGAGGCCGGGCTGATCCGGTTCGTGGGTGTCTCGAACTTCCTCGAACACCACCTGCGCCGCGTCATCGACGACACCGGAGAAGCGCCCGCCGTCAACCAGATCCAGATGGACCCCACCCTGGCGCGCGTGCCAGTGCGTCGCGCACACGACGAGCTCGGGGTGTTCACCCAGTCGTGGAGCCCGCTCGGTCGCGGCGACACCCTCGCCGACCCGGTGGTCACCGGGATCGCCGAGCGGCTCGGGCACACACCCGCGCAGGTCATCCTCGCGTGGCACCGCGCGCACGGCGTGGTTCCGGTCGCGCGGTCGGCGAACCCGCAGCGGCAGGCGGAGAACCTGGCTGCGACGGAGGTGCGGCTCGGCGCCGCCGACATCGCGGCGCTCGATGCCCTCGATCGCGGTGAGAGCGCCGCACGCGACGTCGAACGGGAGGAGCACTTCTGATGCTGCATGTGGGAATCGTCGGGTGCGGGCGTATCGCTGGCAACCACGCCCGGGCTCTGCAGAACAGTCCCGGAGTCGAGGTGATCGGCTGCTGCGACGCCGACCTCGACCGGGCTCGCGCGTTCGCCGCGGAATTCGGCCTGCCGCATGCGGTGTCGTTCACGGCCGAGCTGTTCGCGCTCGGTCTGGACGCGTGCACGGTGTGCACGCCGCACCCGGTGCACGAGGAGATCGTCGTCGCCGCGGCGGAGGTGGGCATCCACGTGCTGTGCGAGAAACCCGTCGCCGGGACCGTCGCGGCGGCGGACCGCATGATCGAGGCCACCGACCGGGCCGGTGTCACGCTCGGGGTGCTGTTCCAGCGACGATTCTGGCCGGCGGCGCGCCGCATCAAGGCGGCGATCGACGACGGCCGGATCGGGCAGCCCGTGCTCGGGGAGGCGTCGGTGCTGCTGCACCGACCGTCCACCTACTATTCGGCCGACCCGTGGCGCGGCCGGTGGGACACCGACGGTGGTGGCGTGCTCATGACGCAGGCCGTGCACCAGATCGACATGCTGCAGTGGTTCATGGGTGAACCCGTCCGGGTCACCGGGGTCATCGGCACCCGCTTCCACGGCGACCACATCGAAACCGAGGACGCCGCCTCCGCCGTCGTGACGTTCGCGTCCGGGGGATCGGCGACGATCACCGCCACCACCGGCGCCAACCACAACCTCGGCAACCGCGTCACCGTCATCGGCTCCACCGGGGCGGTCGCGAGCGTCCTCGAGTTCCCGGAGGGCCGCGAGGGCGTCAACGAACTGTGGACCGTCCCGGGTGAATTGGAGTTCCGCTCCCCTTATGACCCGGCGGTGCACGCCAACCTCGACGTCGGCGCCGTCAACGCCGGCCTCACCGATTTCCACACCCTGCAGGTGCAGGACTTCGCTGACGCCGTGCGCACCGGTCGACCGCCGGCCGTGACCGGGCGCGACGCCCGCACCTCCCTCGCCGTCGTCGAAGCCGTCTACGAGTCGGCCCGCACCGGCCGGCCCGTCGACCTCGCACCCACACCCGTACTCGCATCCGAGGAGCAGTGATGAATCCCGCTACATCCACCGACAACTACGACGTCGTCGTCGTCGGCTCCGGCGCCGGTGGCCTGGCCACCGCGGTCGCCGCGGCCCACGGTGGTGCGTCCGTGCTGGTGGTCGAGAAGGCCGGCGTGTGCGGTGGTGCCACCGCGTGGTCGGGTGGCTGGATCTGGGCTCCCCGCAACCTGTTCGCGCACGCCGACGGTGTCGATGAGCCGCGCGAGCTGCCCCGCACCTACCTGGAGCACCGGCTCGGCGACAACTTCGACGCCGCCAAGGTCGACGCCCTGCTCGACGGTGCTCCCGAGATGGTCGAGTTCTTCGAGAAGAAGACCGCATTGCAGTTCGTGCCCGGCGCCGGCATCGCCGACATCCACGGCAACACCCCCGGTGCCGGAACCGGGCATCGTTCCGTCGGGCCCAAGCCGGTGAACCTGCGCAAGCTCGGCCCAGACGTGGCCGCGCTGCTGCGCAGGCAGCTGTACGAGACGTCGTTCCTCGGCATGGGCATCATGGCCGGACCGGATCTGATGGCGTTCCTGCACTCCACCCGGTCACCGAAGGCGTTCGTGCACTGTGCGCGGCGGGTGTTGACGCACATGTTCGACCTGGTCACCAAGCGTCGCGGTCAGCAGTTGGTGAACGGCACCGCACTCGTCGGCCGGTTGCTGCGTTCCGCGCTCGATGCCGGTGTCGAGATCCGGGTGAACACGTCGGCGACCGCCCTCGTCACCGACGAGAGCGGTGCAGTCACCGGGGTCCGCCTCGAGGGGCCGGACAGCGCGTACCCCGTCACCGCGCGCCGCGGTGTCGTACTCGCGACCGGCGGGTTCACCCACGACCTCGGCCGGGTGAAGGAACTGTTCCCGCGCACCCCCACGGGCCGGGAGCACTGGACGCTGACCCCGCCGACCACCACCGGTGACGGCATCACCCTCGGCGAGTCCGTCGGTGGCCGGCTCGACCGGTCCGGCGCGTCCCCGGTCGCGTACTGCCCGGTGTCGCTGGTGAAGTACCGCAACGGCAAGGAGGGTGTATTCCCGCACATCATGGACCGCGGCAAGCCCGGTGTGATCGGTGTGCTCGCCGACGGCCACCGGTTCGTCAACGAGGCGCTCGGCTACCACGACTACACGCTCGGCATGATGAAGAAGGTCCCGGAAGGGCAGGAGGTGTGCTCCTGGCTGATCGCCGATGCCCGCTACCTGCGGTACCTGCCGCTCGGGTTCGCGAAGCCGCTGCCGATTCCGCTGTTCCCGTACGTCAAGTCCGGATATCTGTCCAAGGGCGCGACGATCCGCGAGCTCGCCGAGAAGATCGGTGTCGACCCGGACGGGCTGGAGAAGAGCGTCAGCGCCTTCAACGAGGGTGCGCGCGAGGGTGTGGACCCCGAATTCGACCGGGGCACAACACCGTTCACGCAGCGTTCCGGTGACGCCGCGAATCCGTGGCCGAACCCGTCGCTCGCGCCGCTGGAGAAGGGTCCGTACTACGCCGTGAAGGTGGTGCCGGGCAGCTTCGGTACCTTCGCCGGCCTGGTCACCGACGCCCGCTCGCAGGTGCTGGACGCGAAGGACCAGCCCATCGGTGGCCTCTACGCCGTCGGTGTCGACCAGTCGTCCGTCATGGGTGGGCACTACCCGTCCGGCGGAATCAACATAGGCCCGGCCATGACCTTCGGCTTCCTCGCCGGACGCCGGCTCGCCTCGAACGGAGGAGACAAGTGATGAGCGCACCCCTGGGCCTGGCTGCCCTCACCGTTCTCGACACCGCGCCGATGCAGCACGTCGAGCTCGCCGAACAGCACGGATTCGACACCATCGGTCTGCGGCTGTTCCCGGCTGCGCCGGGCACCACCGCGTACCCACTGCACGAGGACCCGGCCGCACTCGACGCGCTGATCCGTCGGCTCGACGATTCGCCGGTCGAGGTGTTCGATCTCGAGATCGTCCGCATCGGTGCGGATTTCGATGCCGCCGCGTATGTGCCGATGCTCGAAGTGGGTGCGCGACTGGGCGCCCGCGCCGTGCTCGTCGGTGGTGACGACCCCGACCGTCGTCGACTGACCGACTCGTACGCCGCGCTCGCGCAGTTGTGCGCGCAGTACGGGATTGTCGCGAGCCTCGAGTTCATGCCGTGGACGGCCGTACCCGACGCGAGGGCCGCGATCGAGATCGTGTCGCAGGCCGATGGCCCGGCGCGCAGCATTCTGGTCGACGCGCTGCACGTAGGACGGTCCACGACGTCCCTCGACGACCTGGCCGCGATCCCACGCGAGTGGCTTCACTATGCGCAGATGTGCGACGGATCGTTGCCCGTCCCGATCGACGATGCCGAGCTGATCCGGCACGCCCGGGAGGAGCGGCTCGTCCCGGGAACGGGCGGTATCGATCTGCCTGCGATCTGGGCGACGCTGCCCGAAGATCTTCCGGTGAGCATCGAGCTGCCCAATGAGCCGCTTCGTCGTGAAGCGGGTACCGGGCCGTGGCTCGATCGGCTGGTGGCTGCGACGAAGGACGTACTCACCACTGACGTGGCCCGTGCGCGCTTGTAGTAGCGCCGACTACCAATAGCGCGCACGGGCAGCGTCAGCTGCGCAAGGCGCGCCAGGTCGAGGTGGCGGCGGCGGACAGCAATGCCGCCGTCACCCAGAACACCGACGCGACCCCCGCCACACCGGCGACCGCGCCCGCCGCGAGTGGTACCGCGACTTGCCCGAGGCGGTTGCCCGTCAGCCGCACCGCCAGCGCCGACGCCCGGTCCGACGGCGCGACCAACCCGACGACCCATGTCATCGTCAGCGGCTGGCCCACACCCCAGAACACTCCGCACACCGCGAGCAGCACCCCGATCACCCACGGGTTCGGCACCAGAGGAATCAGCGCGACGGGCACGATCGTGCCCGCGGTCGCCGACAACAACAGCTGTCGCCGTGGGATCCGCCGCAACGCCCACGGGAGCAGTGCGCGCGAGACGATCGACGCGACCGTGCGCGCGGTGAGCAGTACCGACACCAGCAGCACCCCGAAGCCGAACCGCTCTCCGAGCAGCGGTAGGTACACCACGATGAGGTCGACGGAAGCCAGCACGATGAGACTCGACAGCATCGCCGGTTTCATGCCGGGCGTGGCAAGCATTGAGCGAACCGACTGGGGTGGGCCGTCCTTCGCGGTCCGGCCTGATCCGGGTGGTTCCCGAAGGCTGATGACGAACGGTAGCGCGAGCGCAGCCAGCACCGTCATCGCGATGAGTGCCCCCGTGGTCTCGACGGCGCCGTCGCCGGTGCTGTGGGTCGCGGCGATCATGCCTGCGACCGGTACCCCCACGGCCTGCCCGATCGACACGCCGAGGGTGATCCCGGCGAATCCGCGGTCGAGTTCGCCCGGCGGCGACAGGATCGAGACGAACGCCTGACCGGACACGGTGACGAGCAGCTGGCCGAGTCCGAGCACGATATTGCCGAGTGCCAGCACCAGCAGGCCGGAACTCAGCGCGATGAGGCCGACACCCAGTGTGGACACGACGATGCCGCCGCGCAGGATCACCGTGGCATGGCCGCGGTCGACGGCGCGCCCCATCCGGACCGCCGCGAGCAACGGCACGATCGCGTACAGGGCGGTGACCACGCCGATCGTCGCGGCGTCGCCGCCGAGGTCGAGGATGCGGTACGACACGAGCACGCGCACCGACTGGAATGCTGCGTGCAGCAACGCGGTGGAGATACAGAGATAGAGGAGCCAGTGGCGTGGCGGGGTGTGCATGGATCAGGAGGCGGTGACCACTCGATCCCCGAGCGGCGATTGCAACGGCACCTCGACGGTGCCGAACACCGCGACCATGATGCACATGCTGTCCTGCGCCTCCGGCAGGGTGCCGCCCATCAGCGACACCGTCACGACGTCGTCGGTCTCGGTCACCGCCGGGTCGACGCCGAAGCACTCCGGGGTTCCGGTCTCGAAATGCAGGGACAGCCGGTCGTCGCCGATGAGTGAGAAGGACGCGATGGTCAGCGGATGCGCATCGACGATGTCGGGTCGGGCCGAAAAGACCGTGGCTCCCGCCGGTTCGGGACTCTCCGGTAGCGGTTCGACGTCCGGGGGCGTCGAACCGCACGCGGCGACGAGGAGACAACAAACGAGAAGTACGGCACGACGCATGCTTCCCACCGTAGGCGTGTCACGTGGCAATGTGTGTAGCCGCGCACGATAACGGAGGATCATGAAGCTGCCAGTCTTTTTCGACCCGCCACCCCAGGCGATGCCGACCCCCGAGGTCGTCATCGACGATGCCACCACACCCCGCCGATTCACGGTGCGGACCATGCTGGCGGCGAAGAAGTGGACTATCCCCGCAGCACTGCTGGTCGCGGTCCATCAGATCTGCGAAGCGCTGGTGCCCGTCGTGATGGGGCAGGCCATCGACCGGGCGGTCGCGACCAGAGACTTCGATGCGCTGTGGCGATGGCTACTCGTCCTCGCTGCGGTCTTCGCGGTCCTGACGGTGGCGGCACGCTTCGGTGGACGCATCGGGCAGTCCGGCATGCTCGCGGTGCAGCACCGGATGCGCACGCGCGTGACCGACCGGATCCTTGACGTGCGCGGCGTCGGTGGAAAGCAGCGGACCCCCGGCGACATGCTGAACATCGCGACCTCGGACGTCGAACTCCTCGCCCGCGGTATCGCCGTCATGGTGTACCCGATCGGGCACGTCGCGGCGGTCGTGTTCGGCGCCGTCATCCTGTTGAGCGTGTCGTGGCCGCTCGGGCTGGCGATCCTCGTCGGGGCACCGGTGATCCTGTGGCTGCTCGACAAGGGCTCCGGCCCGTTGCGGCGCCGCAGCTTCGAGGAACAGAAGGTGGCGGGTGCGGCGGCAGGCACCGCCACCGATCTCGTCACCGGTATCCGCGTGGTCAAGGGCATCGGTGCCGACGCGGAGGCATCGCGACGATACGACAGCGCGAGCCGTCGGGCACTCGACGGTGTGCTCCGGTCGGCGCGCGCCGAAGGTGCCTACATCGCAACCATGGAATTCGCGTCGGGGCTGCTCATCGTCGGTGTAGCGGTGGCGGCCGGCGCGATGGCGGTCACCGGCTCGCTGACCGTCGGGCAGCTCATCACCGTCGTCGGCGTGACTCAGGTGATCATGGGTCCGCTCGCTGCGCTCGGATCCAGCATGGGTGCGGTATGGGCAGCAGCGGTCGCCTCCGCAGAGCGGGTCCTGAGCGTGTTGCAGGCGCCGCCCGCAGTCGACACCGGTGATCGCGACGCCCCGGGTGACGGCACCGTCGAATTCGAGTCGCTCACGGTCGGGCATGTGCACGATCTGAATCTGACGATCGCCGCCGGAAAGTTCATCGTGGTCCATACCGACGCCGAGACCACCGCCGATCTCGTCGCCGTGCTCTCGCGATCGCGTCACCCGGAACAGGGACGCGTCGTGGTGGGTGGCGTCGACTTGTTCGATCTCGGAAGCGACGCGGCGCGACGCAGTGTGCGGGTGGTGCCGCATGCGTCGCACCTGTTCGAGGGCACCGTCATCGACAACATCGCCGCGGGCATTCCGGACGACGCACCCGATGCCGATGCGTGGGTCACTCGTGCGGTGTTCGCCGCGGCGTGCGATGACGTCGCGCGGGTACTCCCCGCCGGTCTCGACACACCCGTCGGTGAGGCGGGCCGGTTGCTCTCCGGTGGGCAGCGTCAACGCGTCTCGCTTGCCCGTGCGCTCGCCGCGCCCGCAGAAGTTCTCGTGCTGGTCGATCCCACGACAGCAGTCGATTCCGTCACCGAGGCTGCGATCGCCGAACGCCTACCCGAACTTCGGCGCGGACGGACCACGGTGGTGTTCACGCGATCGCCTGCGTTCACTGCGGCAGCCGACGACGTGCGCGAGCTGACCGGTCGTACCTTCGCACCTTCGGGGGAGAAACAATGACCACTTCTATTCGTGCAGGTGAGCGGTTTCGGACCGCGGATGCGCGCGGTACCGTGCGTGTGGCGCGGTCGGCGTTCGCGGGTAAGGGTCGCGTGGCTTTCGGTGTGTTCGTCGTGCTCGTGATCGGGGCAGCGGCCGGACTGGTGACGCCGTGGGCGATGGGGCGTTCCGTCGACGTCGTGCTCGAAGGCGGCGACCTCACCTCTATCGGGTGGCTCGCGGCGGCGATGGTCGTCGGGGTCATCGTGTTCAGTGCGTTGAGTGGCCTCGGACTGATGCTCACCTCGCAACTGTTCGAAACGGGCCTGGCGCGTCTGCGCGAACGCATGCTCGCGGCCGCGATGCGTCTGCCGTTGGCCAGGATCGAATCGGCGGGCAGCGGCGACCTGGTGTCGCGGGCGACCGACGATGTGGCCCAGGTCAGCTCCGCGATTCGTGAGGCCGCTCCGGCCGTCTCCGGTGCGCTGTTCACCGTCGTGCTCACGATGTTCGGCCTCGCGGTGCTGGACTGGCGGTTCCTGATCGTGCTCGTCGTGGTGTTGCCGGTCCACTACCTGGGCGCGCGGATGTACACACGCGACGCCCCGCCGATCTATCAGCAGTCGCGAGTGGCAATGGGGGAGCGCGCGCATCATGTGCTCGGCGGCATCCGCGGCTTGCCGACGGTGCACGCGTTCGATCTCGGCCCCGGCCTGGCGGGCCCGATCAATGCACATTCGTGGTGGGTGGCACGGTGGGAGCTGCGGGCCCGCATCGTTGTCAACCGCCTGTTCGGACGGGTCAATCTCGCCGAGTTCCTCGGAATGTCCTCGATCCTGTTCGTTGGCTTCCTCCTGGTCGACAACGATGCGATCACCGTGGGCGTCACGACCACCGCGATGCTGTTCTTCCTGCGCCTGTTCGGTCCGCTCGGGCAATTGCTGCTGGTGATGGACTCTCTGCAGAGCGGCCTCGCGTCGCTGTCGCGGATCGCGGGTCTGATCGAGGAATGCGAAGCGTACGACGGGGCCCACCGCGAGCGCTCCGATCCGCCCGCACCGGTGGGGCGTGAACTCGTCGCCCACGGCGTGCATTTCGGCTACGACAGCGGCCCGGAGATCGTGCACGGGGTGGATCTGACGATCGGCGACGGTGAGCATGTCGCGCTCGTCGGTGCTTCCGGGGCGGGAAAGACCACGTTTGCGGCAGTGTTGGCGGGGGTGCATCCTGCGAGCTCCGGGACGGTGACGTTCGGTGGGGTTCCGATCGGCGAATTGGGGGACGAACGACGCACCCGCGAGATCGCGCTCGTCACCCAGGAAGTACACGTGTTCTCCGGATCGGTGCGCGACGATCTGCGGATGGCGGCTCCCGATGCGTCCGACGAGCAGCTCGCTGTCGTGCTCGAGAGGGTCGGTGCACACGGCTGGGTGTCGCGGCTGGCGTCGGGGCTGGACACCGAGGTGGGTTCCGGTGGCCATGTACTCACCCCGATGCAGGAACAGCAACTTGCGCTGGCACGTCTGATCCTGCTCGATCCGGCGCTGGTGATCCTCGACGAGGCCACGGCGGATGCCGGATCGGCCGGTGCCGACGAGCTCGAGGCGTCGGCCGAGGAGGCGTTGCGAGGGCGAAGCGCACTGATCGTCGCGCATCGGCTCAGTCAGGCGGCGCGCGCCGACCGGATCGTGCTGATGGAGGACGGGCGGATCGTGGAGCAGGGATCCCACGACGAGCTGGTGCGTCGCGGTGGACGCTACGCGCGGCTGTGGGCTGCGTGGTCGGTGGGCCGGTCAGGCGAGTAGCGCCGCGACCACGCCGAGCCCGGGGATCGCGGCGATCGTCGTGACGAGCGCCGCGTCGCGGGCGAGGACCATGCCGCGATCGTAGGCGCTCGCGTAGACGAACACGCTCTGGGCGGTGGGCAGCATCGCGACGACGACCACGGCAAACAGTTCGGTGCCGTCGAGGCCGAGCAGATAGCGACCCATCGCCCACGCGAGCACGGGCTGGACCACGATTTTGAGTACCGACGCGAGCGCGATGTCGCGCCTGGGACTGGTGCCCTTCTGGAGGACTCGCACCCCCTGCAGCGACAACCCGAACGCGAGCAATGCGCCGGGCACCGACGCGCCGCCGAGCAGCTGGATCGGCTGCAACAGCGCGTCGGGTACCTGCCATCCCGTTCCCGCGACAACGAGCCCCGCGGCTCCGGCGACGACGATCGGGTTCTTGAAGGGGGTGATGAGCGTTTCGAGCCGCGATATCCCCGGTCGTGCGGTGGACAGATCGAGTGCGGTGAGCGCGATGGGGGAGAGCACGATGATCTGGAAGAGCATCAGCGGTGCGACGAACGACGCGTCGCCGAGCACGAATACCGCGATGGGGATGCCCAGGTTGGCCGAGTTGACGTAGCCGGAGGAGAGCGCGCCGATCGTCAGCTCGGGTACCGCGCGCTTCAGCCACAGTCGCGCGACCACGAGGTAGATGGCGGCCACGGCGAACGCAGTGGCTGCGCCGACATAGAGGTGTTCGGAGAAGATCGTCGACAGATCGGAGGTCGCGAGTGCGTCGAACAGCAATGCGGGGGTTGCGACGACGAATACGATGCGGCTGAGCACGGTCTGGGCCTCGGCGCCGAGCGTACCGCGGCGGCCCAGTACGAAGCCGATTGCGATGATCACGAAGATCACAGTGAATCCCGAGATCACACCAGACATGGTTGCCCAGTCTAATGATCTCCGGACGGCGTTCGATCGGCCGTGCACATCTGGTCGCAAATGTCATGAAAACTGCTCAGTTGTGCACAACCAAGAAGTTGTCCACAATCGCCTCCCGCGCCTTCCCTGCTGGTGCGGCGCCGGGCATCGTCGGTGCTCATGGGGGAATTCGACGAACCGTTCATCGGTACCGAAGCGGTGGCCGCGGGGAGAGTGTCGGTGCGACAGCTCCGCCGCTTCCGGCGGGTGCACCGCAACGTCTACATCCATCCGGACGTGGAGGTGACTCCGGTGCTGCGGGCGCGGGCGGCGTGGCTGTGGTCCGCTCGCGCGGGTGTGGCGGCGGGACTATCCGCTGCCGCTCTGCACGGCTGCCGCTGGATCGACGCGACCGCTCCGGCCGAGCTCGTGCGCACCGGTAGCCGCCGCGGCTCCGCCGGAGTGGTGATTCACAGCACCGCATTGAGCGACGACGAGGTATGTGTCGTCGACGGGATGCGAGTCACGACATCGGCTCGCACAGCATTCGACGTGGGACGCCGGCTCGAGCGTGACGACGCGATCGCCACGCTGGATGCGCTGTGCCGAGCGACCCGCATCCACCCCCGCGGGATCCTCGACATCGCTGCGCGTCATCCCGGGGTGCGTGGCCTGAAGCAGTTGGCCGAGGTGGTGGCGTTGGTCGACCCGGGCGCCGAGTCCATACCCGAGACGAGGGTTCGGCTGCTGCTCGTCCGTAGTGGTCTACCGGCTCCCGAGACACAGGTACCGATTGTCGACGGCTCATGGGTGATCGGGCACGCCGACATGGGATGGCGACAATGGCGCACGGCCGTCGAGTACGACGGAATCCACCATTGGACCGACGAACGTCAGCGCACGTATGACATCGAGCGCTATGAGGCGTTCGCGTCGCTCGGGTGGTCGGTGGTGCGTGTCAACTCGGAGCAGCTTCGGCGAAGGCCCGCGTCGATCGTGGCCAGGGTCCGGCAGCGGCTGCGCGCGTCCGGAGCGCCTGTTTGAGCGTGCACAACTCGGCGCGCGCATCGAGTACCGGCGACAGCAACTGCACGCCCGACACGAAGGCGCCCCTCCCGAACGTTCGGGAGGGGCGCCCTGCGAGCGTGTTTTACTTGCCGCTGACGTACGGCAGCAGCGCCATCTCGCGCGCGTTCTTGACGGCGATGGCGACCTCGCGCTGCTGCTGCGGGGTCAGGCCCGTGACGCGGCGGCTGCGGATCTTGCCGCGGTCGGAGATGAATGTGCGGAGCAGGTTCACGTCCTTGTAGTCGACGTGATCGATCTTCGCCGCGAAGAGGGGGTTCTTCTTCGGCTTGCGGCCCTCGACGGCACGCGACTTCCTCGACGGCCCTCGTTTGACTGCCATGTTCTCGCTCCTCACCAGCTCGACTTGTGGACGCCGGGCAACTCCCCGCGGTGGGCCATCTCGCGTACACGTACTCGCGAGAGCCCGAACTTGCGCAGGTGGCCGCGTGGGCGACCGTCGGCAGCGTCTCGATTGCGCAATCGTACCGGACTGGCGTCGCGGGGCAGGCGCTGGAGGGCGGCCTGGGCGCGGGCGCGCTCCTCGTCGGTGCTCGTCGGTGCTCGGATCGTGTCCTTCAGTACTGCGCGACGATCAGCGTAGCGCGCGACGACCTGCGTGCGATGCTCGTTGCGGGCGATCTTGGACTTCTTGGCCACGGCTACTTCTCCTCTCGGAAGTCGACCTGTCGGCGAAGCGTCGGATCGTACTTGCGCAGGACCAGGCGGTCGGGGTCGTTGCGGCGGTTCTTGCGGGTGACGTAGGTATATCCGGTCCCGGCCGTCGACCGGAGTTTCACGATCGGCCGGGTCTCGTTTCGTGCCATCAGAACTTTTCTCCTCTCGCGCGCAGTCGGGCGATCACCGCGTCGATGCCGTCGCGGTCGATGGTCTTGATCCCCTTCGCGGAGAGGGTGAGCGTGACGCGTCGCCCCTCGGACGGGACGAAGTACGTCTTGCGCTGGATGTTGGGGTTCCAGCGCCGGTTGGTGCGGACGTGGGAGTGCGAGACGGATTTTCCGAATCCGGGGGAGCGCCCGGTCACCTGGCAGTGCGCCGACACGATGTGTCCTTCCTGTCGGCCGCCCCGAAGAGCGTAACGACAATCATTTTCGACAAATGGCTGCGCCGACTGTACGCTGTTGAACTGCTAATGACAATCATTATCGAAAGGAGTCTGGTGGATACCAGGACACCGCTGATCCTCGTGGCGGGTCGGGGCGGAGTCGACACCCGCGATGCCGGTGCGGCACAGGTCACCCACGGGTTCCTGCGAACGGGAACGATCGTCGTTCACCACGACCTCTCGCACGTCGGCGACGGCATCGTGCACCGTACGGTCACCACATCGGACGATCGGCGACACGAAGCACTCGAACTCGCGCACACCTGTGTGTCCTGCACCCTGCGGGAAGATCTCCTGCCGTTGCTGCGCCGGCTGCACAGACGATCCGATGTCGACCGGATCGTGCTCCACCTCGACCCGCAACTCGAACCCGAGGCCCTGTGCTGGGCGATCGAGCACGTCGTCGTCGCCGATGTCGTCGGCCAGATCGACGGCCCCGCCTCCCGTGACGTGCGCATCGACGCAGTCGTCACGTGCGTGGATGCCGCTACGTGGATGACCGATGCCACCGGGGACGAGGACATCTCGACCACGCCCGACGACGAACGCACTGTCGCCCAGGTGGTGGTGGGACAGGTCGAGTTCGCAGACGCTCTCGTCGTCCGACCCGGAGCCGACGGCTGGGCACAAGCCCGGCTCCACGCCGTCCTCGCCAGGCTCGCACCCGACGCGCCCATCGCGTGGAGCACGAACCCCGACGTCGAGGCGCTACTCCAGCGGATCCCGTCCGGCGCGCGACGCGGGGAGATCTCCGATGCGCACTCGCCGCTGTTGCGCGGCCAGCCACCGCTCGACGACGACTGCGGCATCCGGCTGCTCGAATTCAGCGCGCAACGACCCTTTCACCCCCAGCGACTCCACGAGGCGATCGACGTCCTGCTCGACGGAGTCGTGCGCACTCGAGGCCGCGCCTGGGTCGCGACCCAGCCCGACAATGCGCTGATCATCGAGTCTGCGGGGTGCGGACTGCGCGTCGCGCACGGTGGACCGTGGCTCGCGTCGATGACTCCCGAACAACAACAGCGCATCCCCGACGCACGCCGTGCGATGGCCGCCCTGCGCTGGAGCGACACCTACGGAGACCGCGACAGTTCGCTCGTCGTGCTCGTCCACGACGCCGATCCCGACACCGTGCTCGGTGCATTGCGAGACGCCCTCCTCACCGACGGCGAATTCGCCCACCCCGAGCTGTGGCCGACGTGGGACGACCCGTTCGGCCGTTACCACCAGGACCCGTGCGCAGATCTGCCGCCCGAACGCACGGAATCAGGCTCCGAAAAGAGAGGTCACGCATGAAAACCGGTCTCCACCCCGACTACCACCCGGTCGTGTTCCAGGACGCGAATACGGGGTCGACGTTCCTGACACGCTCGACGATCACGTCCGATCGCACGGTCGAGTGGTCGGACGGCAAGACCTACCCGCTCGTGGTCGTCGACGTCACCAGTGAATCGCACCCCTTCTGGACGGGGGCGGCCCGCGTGCTCGACGCCGCCGGGCGGGTCGAGAAGTTCGAACGCAAGTACGGCACCCGGCGTCCCCGCGGCTGACCCTGCATCAACAGAAAACGAGGCCTCACATGGCAGTACCCAAGCGTCGCATGTCCCGCGCCAACACACGCAGCCGCAGATCCCAATGGCACGCGAAAGCACCGGATCTGGTGCCGGTGACCGTACGCGGCGTGACCCACCGTGTGCCACGCCGGCTCGTCAAAGCCGTCCGGCTCGGAACGGTCGACCCCGACACACTCTGACCCGTTCTCAGGCACCTCTCAGCGGTCGGGGTCAAAATGGTGCGCATGCGCATCTTGGTGGTCGACGACGACCGGGCGGTGCGGGAATCCCTGCGCCGGTCACTCAGCTTCAACGGCTACACGGTCGAACTCGCGACCGACGGGCAGGACGCGCTCGAGAAAGTCGCCGCCGCCCGGCCCGACGCGATGGTGCTCGACGTGATGATGCCCCGCGTCGACGGACTCGAAGTGTGCCGTCGGCTGCGGAGCACCGGCGACGACCTCCCCATCCTCGTGCTGACCGCCCGCGATTCGGTATCGGAGCGGGTCTCCGGCCTCGATGCCGGCGCCGACGACTACCTGCCAAAACCGTTCGCGCTCGAAGAACTCCTCGCGCGGCTGCGGGCCCTGCTGCGCCGCGCCACTCCGGATCCGGACGCGGGACTCGAAGACGCAATGAGCTTCGAAGATCTCACCCTCAACCCCGCGACACGTGAGGTCACCCGCGGCGACAGGCAGATCAGCTTCACCCGCACCGAGTTCGCGCTCATGGAAATGCTCATGGCGAACCCGCGGCGGGTGCTCACGCGGAGCCGGATACTCGAGGAAGTGTGGGGCTACGACTTCCCGACGTCGGGCAACGCCCTCGAGGTGTACGTCGGATATCTGCGTCGCAAGACGGAGGCCGGCGGTGAACCGCGGCTCATCCACACGGTGCGGGGCGTCGGCTATGTGCTGCGCGAGACCCCTCCGTGAGTCGGCAGATGAAACCGCCCATGCTGCTGACCCGGTCGGTGCCGTTGCGCACCCGGGTCACCCTACTCGCCGCGGGAGCCGTGGCACTCGCGGTCGCGGTGACCTCCATCGCCGCCTACATGGTGGTCTCGCGTGCGCTCTACGCCGACGTCGACAAGCAACTGCAGGCCCGTGCTGCCGCGCTCGTCGAATCGAGCACGCTGATCACCTACGATCCCCGCTACATCGGCGGCGCCCAGCTCTACAGCTCCGATATCAGCGTTGCGCTCATCTACCCCGACCTCGGCCGCTACGTACCGCCCGGATCATCGGTACCGATCGGCCGACCGGAACTCGCCGTTGCCGAAGGCGAGCAGAGTTTGTCGTTGCGCACCGTCGAACAACAGCGGGTCCTGGCGCAACAGATGCCCGACGGCAGCACCATCGTCATCGCGCAGCTGTTGCGACCTACGGTCGAAGTACTCAACCGGCTCGCGAGCGTGCTGTTCGTCGTCGGCGGATGCGGGGTAGTGCTTGCCGCGGCCGTCGGTGCGACGGTCGGCCGTACCGGTCTTCGGCCGATAGCGCGGCTGACGGCCGCGGCCGAACGTGTCGCGAGGACCGACGACCTGCGACCGATCCGGGTCACCGGGCACGACGAACTCGCTCGCCTCACCGAGAGCTTCAACATGATGTTGCGGGCGCTCGCCGAATCACGAGAGCGGCAATCCCGGCTTGTCGCTGATGCCGGCCACGAATTGCGTACGCCCTTGACCTCACTGCGAACGAACATGGAACTACTTATCGCCGCGAGCCGACCGGGGGCGCCCAGCCTGCCCGACGACGACATGGCCGAACTCCGCGAAGACGTCGTGGGTCAGATCGCGGAACTGTCCACGCTGGTCGGCGATCTCGTCGATTTGGCCCGGGAAGAGGCGCCCGAGACGGTGTTCGAGGCCGTCGATATCGCCGAGGTCGTCGACCGCAGTCTCGAGCGTGCGCGACGGCGTCGAACGGAGATCGATTTCACCGCGGTCACCGAACCGTGGTTCGTGTTCGGCGATCACGCGACCCTCACCCGTGCTGTGGTCAACGTCCTCGACAATGCGGCGAAATGGAGTCCGGCCGACGAAGACGTGGTGTTGAAGATGCACCAGATCGGCCCTGGGTTGATGGAACTGACCGTGGACGACGCCGGTCCCGGCATCCCCGAGGAAGAGCGCGAGTTGGTGTTCGAACGCTTCTATCGTGCGACGACCGCGCGGTCGATGCCCGGTTCGGGGTTGGGGCTGGCAATTGTGCGGCAGGTCGTGATGAAGCACGGCGGGACGATTGCGGTGGACAGATCGGAGCGCGGGGGCGCGCTCATTCGCATCGTGCTGCCGGGCATGCCGCAGCTCGACGCCCAGTGATTGCCAGGAAACTGTGAGCCCATTCTTCAGGAGCTTCTCAGCCGACAGGTCCATATTGAATGGAGTACGAATCCTCCACTCGGATCGACTCTAAGGACGAAGGCGACGAACAGATGACCGACGACCCCACCCACGGTTCCGGACAGCCCGCGCATGGACAGCCCGGGCCCGGACAGCCCGGGCCCGCGCAACCGCAGCAGCCGTACCAGTACGGCACCCCGCCGACGGCTCCTTACCAGCAGCCGCCCGCGCCCACGCAGACGCGGCGGTCCGGACGCACCGCACTCGTCGTGGGTGCCATCGCCTTGGCCGTCGTCAGTGGCGGAATCGGTGGTGCTGTGGGCGCATGGTCGATGCGTGACTCCGGAGCGGGGGCCAGCGTGACGAACGCACTCGACTCACCGCGCCCGGAAACCACGAACGTGGCGAATGCTCCCGAAGGGTCCGTGCAGGCGGTCGCGCAGCGGGTTGTGCCCAGCGTCGTGCGTATCGAGGTGGTCGGGCGCAGTGGGGCCGGCGAAGGTTCCGGTGTCGTCCTCTCCTCCGACGGCCTGATCCTGAGTAACAACCACGTCGTCGCGGGGGCCGGCCCGGGAGCTGCGCTCACGGTGTACTTCTCCGACGGGTCGTCCGCCGAGGCGAGCGTCGTCGGGACGGATCCGATGACGGACATAGCGGTGATCCGCGCGGAGGGCCGAGACGATCTCACCCCGATAGAGATAGGCAACTCCGAGAACCTGCAGGTGGGTCAGTCCGTAGTGGCGGTCGGTTCACCGCTCGGCCTCGAAAGCACGGTGACCTCGGGAATCGTTTCGGCGCTCAACCGGCCCGTCTCCGCCAATGGTGAAACCGGAAATCAGAACACGGTGATCGACGCCATCCAGACCGACGCCGCCATCAACCCGGGCAACTCTGGCGGGGCGCTGGTCGACATGGAGGGCAGGCTCGTCGGAATCAATACGGCGATCGCGACGTCGGGTGCCCAATCCGGTTCGATCGGCCTCGGGTTCGCCATTCCGGTGGATCAGGCTCGTCGCATCGCTGACGAACTCATCGACACCGGAACTGCGACGCACGCGCTCATCGGTGTCCAGGTCCCCGCTCGGGCAGACGTGAACGGGGCCGCAGTTGTCGAGGTCGTTCCGGACGGACCCGCCGCTCGTGCCGGAATTCCCGCCGGTTCCGTGATCACGAAGGTGAATGACCGGGTGATCACGGACGGTGATTCCTTGATCGCGGCGATCCGCTCACAGGCGCCGGGCACCTCGGTGAGCGTCACGTACACCGACGCACAGGGAAACAACCCGACGACGGTCGATGTTGAAACCGCCTCCGACGCGGATGGTGGCCGATGATTCAGGAGGCAGACATCATGGAGATTGTCGAACATACAGCGCGTCTGGACGGCCTGCGAACTACCTTTGACACCATGGAACTCGAAACCCCGCACACGGGTCGTGCACTCGTGGTGATCGTCGACGACCGGGTCTCGCACGGAGACAGTCCCGACTCGACCGGTCCGTTGGTGACAGAACTGCTCGTCGAAGCAGGTTACGTCGTCGACGGTGTCGTGTCGGTCTCGGCCGACGAGGTGGAGATCCGCAACGCGCTCAACACCGCGGTGATCGGGGGAGTGGATCTTGTGATCTCCGTCGGTGGAACCGGGGTGACCCCGCGCGACGTGACGCCGGACGCGACTGCGGACGTGCTCGATCACGAGGTCAGGGGGATCGCCGAAGCCTTGCGGTCGTCGGGTCTCGCATCGGGTGCCGTCGACGCGGGCTTGTCGCGGGGTCTCGTCGGGGTGTCGGGTTCGACGCTCGTCGCGAACCTTGCCTCGTCGCGTGCGGCGATCCGCGACGGCATGGCAACGCTGCTGCCGCTCGCCACCCATGTCATCGAAGACCTCTCGAGGGTAGAGGAGTAGCGCCATCTCCGGGTCGAGCGACGACACGAACAGCGGTTCCGGCGTCGACCCGGAGGTCGCGTCGTCGGAGAAGGAGGGCCGAGCCCGGGTGGACCGGGCTCGGCTCGCTCGGATCTTCGGCGACGCACTTCCCGACACGACGAAGGACGAACGCGGTGATGGAGGGGAGCGTCCGGACGATTCCGACGAATGGCTCAAACGCCAGGTGCCACCCCATCATGGATGAGTGTGATATCAATCACTGTGCATAGGGTTACTTAAGTACCCGGTCTGTGCTGCGTATCGGCGTGTCGCAACCTCTTCGTAATGCTGCGTTTCCCCGCGGTGCTCGGGGGTGGCGCACTCAGGGGTGTTCATCATCACAGCGTAGACCCTGATTCCTGCACTATAGGTGCATGTAATTCGACGTTTTACCTGGGCGGACGTCCGGGGCTCGGTCGGGGGCGCCACTCTGCGTGTACGAATTGCCGGATTTTGAAGTGAATCCGAGTGTCACATATTTTGCGCTCCCGCCAGTTTTCTGCAGCGGTGCCCTGCCGTACCGCGCCGTGGGTGTAGCCGTTGCCTAGTGATTGGTCACGGTCTAATCTCCTCACAGGTTCGATCAGGTCAAGGGGTGGTCTCGAACGTCACTCTTGATCACGAATCGGTAACGCAAAACCGTGCGGACGTTGATCGACAACGAGCTCACCGGCGGCATGGACCGGCGGTGAGTTCTGTGTGGAACGTGCCCCGCGGACGGCTAGGGCGACCAAGTTGTCGGACGCGGGCGCGCAACCCGGCACCAGAGAACGGATGAGGCATTCATGAAGATTCAGACGCGACGCGGTTTCCGAACCGCCCGCAACGCCACGGTGGCGGCGGCCGCTGTGGCCGGTCTGGTTCTCGGATCGGCCGGGGCGGCAAGCGCCGAGGTCAACGACCAGAACCGGATCGTCTCCGACGGCCACGAGGTGATCGTCACCCAGGAAGACACCTTCATCAACGGTGTGCCTCCGATCGGTGGCAGCCCGCTGAGCCGTGAGTGGTTCCACAACGGACGCGGCCTCGCCCACATCGTCGGACCCGAGTCGGCAGACTTCGAGGGCTCGACCTTCCAGTTCGGCTACCAGGTCGCGTGGTCGGCATCGCTCGACGGTGCGATCGGATTCAGTTGGACGAGTCCAGGTGTAGACGCGGATATCTACGCGGTGCAGGCTCCGTCGTTCGAGGTAGCGGGCGAGCAGCCTGTGCTCGATGACGAAGGCAATGAGGTCCTCGATCCCGAGACCGGTGAGCCTGTGATGGAGACCATCTACCGGGAGTCCGGGGAAGAAGGACTCGTGTTCGATGGCGCTGATACTTATCTCACCGACCTCCTGCCGCAGGCCACCGCCGCAATCGAGCTGACTCCCGCTCCGGGCATCGAAGAGATCGTCGTCGCCGAAGGCGCGTTCGACGGCGACTTCAAGGAAGTCCAGATCGCCAATGTGCACGGTGCCGCAACCGGTGTCATCGGCCCGGTCTCGCTCCGTCCGTTCGTTCGCGTGATCACCGACAACGGCGACAACGTCACCACCTACGGCCAGGTCTGGACTCTCTGAGCCCGGTCCGAGCAATCCCGCAGTAAATCCCCACCACCAAGTACGGAGTAATCATGGGAATCAAGTCGCGTGGCTTCAAGGCCGCACGCAACAGCGTCCTGGCCGGTGCCGCCGTTCTCGGCATGGTCGTCGGTGCCTCGGGCGCTGCTTCGGCCGAGGTCAATGACCAGAACCGTATCGTCTCCGACGGCCTCGAGGTCGTCGTGACGCAGGAAGACACCTTCATCCACGGTGTGCCGGCACTCGGTGGCAGCCCGTTCAACCGCGAGTTCTTCCACAACGGTCGCGGCACCGCGAACCTCCTCGGCGAGAAGGCTGCCGACGCTGAGGGCACCACGTTCCAGTTCGGCTACCAGTTCGCATGGGCCGGCAGCATCGACGGCGCCATCGGCGTCACCTACTCCACTCCGGGGCTCGAGCTGGAGGCTGGTTTCGATGGAGGCGGAAAAGCCAAGATCACCGACATCCTCCCGCAGGCCTACGCCGAGCTCGAGCTGACCCCGGCTCCGGGCATCGAAGAGCTCGTCGTTGCCGAGGGCGAATTCGACGGCGACTTCAAGACCGTCCAGTTCTCCAACGTCCACGGCACCGCCTCCGGTGTCCTCGGCGCTGTCCAGGTGCGTCCGTTCGTCCGCGCGATCACCGCGAACGGCGACAACGTCACCACCTACGGCCAGGCCTGGACCGTCTAGGGAGACGTCCGGCATACGCCGAAGCACGAAAGAAGCTGGGCCCGTTCGCGGGCCCAGCTTCTTTCGTATTCACCGGTGGAGTTTCCGCCGCTTACCCGGGTTCCCGCAGGTCGTGAGGCAACGGAAACCCGCACGGGCGGAGGAAGCCTCGGGCGCACCTAGGGCTGGTCGGGTGCGGGCTTGGCGTGTGCGCCGCCCTGTCCGGCCTGCGATGTCTGGGCCTCGAGGATGTCGCGGATCTGGATGAGCAGGTCCTCGGCACTGGCCTTCTCGTCGGACGGCTCGGTGGTGAACCGCTTCTTCGCTGCGTTGGCAGGCACGATCAGGATGAAGTACACGATTGCGGCGATGATGATGAAGTTGATTGCCGCCGAGATCACCGCGCCGATGTTGATGAATGTGGCGGGGTTGTCGCCGAGAAGCTGAAAGCCCCAGCCCATCTCGTTGTCGCCGCCCAGCGCCGCGATGAGCGGGTTGACGATGTACTCGGTGAATGCGGTGACGATGGCGGTGAACGCGGTACCGACCACCACTGCGACGGCAAGATCGAGGACGTTGCCCCTCAGTAGAAAGTCCTTGAATCCCTTCAACATGGTGCTTTCCCTTTCGGCCCGGCCGCCTGAACGCGGCATCGACGTGACCGTGATGCGGCGTGTTCCACATCACCTGCCGATAGTGGGACGATAAACCGCGCAGACCGTCCGCGTGGCCTCAGTGGAGAGTGACGGTCAAAGCACTTGTCAGCGACGCAGCCGCCACCGACACGGCCTGCTCTTGTTCGAGTGCCACGAGGATGACGCGTTCGCGCTGATCGGACGCCTCCTCGTGCCGAGCGAGCACCACCACCGCTCCTCGCGCCAGCACGTGAGCATCACCCGTTGCAGCGTCGTGCTCACCGGTGACGGTCAGCACGTCCACCTTGTCTCCCTCGCGCAACAAGCGGCCCACCCCCGCATCGGCAAGCCGGATGGGCACGACCCGCGCATCGTCGGCACCGACGGCCGCCGCCGCGAGCCGAGGCCCGAGGATCCTCGTGTCGACGAGCGCCTCACCGGCCGGTGCCGGACCGGCGAGCGTGTGGCCTATGGCGTCGGCGAGATCGGTGAGGGTGCCCGTCGCGAGGGTGGAGGTGTCGCGATCGGCGAACTCGACATCGTCGGCGGTGAGCGCGACACCCGGGGCCAGGTCACGAGCGGCGACCACCACGGCAGTCCGTTCGGCAGCGGGGTCGTTTCGCAGCGCGAGGACCGCAGCCAGGAGGACGAGGAGGGCCGCTACGGCGCGCCTGACGGCGACGGTGCGGGCCCAGCCGGGGCGTAGCAGGGTGCGGATGCGGTCGGGAAGGTTCGGCTCCAGAGGCGATGCGGGTCGCGGAGCGCGGTCACGAAACGGCAGTTGATCTCGAAACGGCAGTTGATCTCGAAACGGCAGTTGATCTCGAAACGACGAAAGTCCGACGGGCATGCTCCGAACCTAGGGGTCGGGCCAGCCCGCCGGACTCGAGAAACCGGCGTATTCGGGCAACCTGTGGATGAACAGGCTGCCTGTGGACAACTCCGGGGAGGAGTCGGAATCGTGTCAGCTGGCTGCTGCGGCCGTTGTGGTCGACGACGTGGATGCCGCGGCAGGCGCCGGTTCCGATTTCGTCTCCGTCTTCGCGGGAGTAGCGGACTCGCTCGAGGTGCTGCCGCTGCGCGAATCGGTGCGGTAGAAGCCGCTCCCCTTGAAGACGATGCCGACGGAGTTGAAGAGCTTACGAAGCTTGCCGGTGCACTGGGGGCATTCGGTCAACGACTCGTCGCTGAACGACTGCAGGATATCGAACTTGTTGTCGCAGGCCGTGCAGGCATATGAATAAGTGGGCACCGGGGGACTCCTCCGCGTATACGATCAGCTTTAGCACTCTACAGCCGACAGTGCCAACAAATCTAGGGTCTGTGTTGTTCCGCACCATCCCGGAGGCCCAGACGGACCAGCCCCGATCCCGGGGTGAACGCCCACCCCATCCGAATGTCGTGCGGATCCTCGGGTAGCTCGTCGACGAGTTCGTCGTCGCGCACCACCGCAACTATCCGCGCATCCGCCGCAGCCAGGTGCAGGGTGCGGTCGTAGAACCCGGCGCCCCGGCCGAGGCGCACCCCGCGCCGGTCCACCGCAAGAGTCGGGACGAGAACAGTGTGTGCCCGGCCCACCGTCTCGGGTGGCAGTACGTCGCCTGCGGGTTCGTGCAGTCCGAACCCTGCCGCGACCAGTGATTTCGCGCCGAGGAAATGCGCCCAGCACAGTGGTGCACCCGGCCGGGTGATCGGTAGAAGGACCTCGGCACCCGCATTGCTCAGCGCGTCCAGCATCGAGAGGCCGCCCGGTTCGGATCCGACGGGCACGTACGCGCACACGGTCGTGTCGGCGGGAACGAGCGTTGCGGCTAACGTGGCCAAAGCGGCATTCTCGCTGCGCCGCCGTTCGGTGCCGAGTGTGCGCCGTCCATCGAGGACCTTGGTGCGCCAATCGGCCTTGGTCGGGGGATGCATAGTCGTCACCTTAGGATCACCGAGCCATCACTTCGTCGGCAAAGTTAGGGTTGGAGCTTATGACGAACAATTCGACCGAGGTCGCGCGGCATTTCAGAACCGCGGTCGTGCCGGCGGCGGGTATGGGGACCCGCTTCCTCCCCGCCACCAAGACCGTGCCGAAAGAGCTACTTCCCGTGGTCGACACGCCGGGAATCGAGCTGGTGGCGGGCGAAGCGGCGGAATCGGGCGCTCAGCGGCTGCTGATCGTCACCTCGCCCGGCAAGGACGGTGTGGTTGCACACTTCGTCGAAGATCTCGTCCTGGAATCGAAGCTCGAGGCCAAGGGCAAGTACGAGCTTCTTGCGAAGGTCCGCAAGTCGTCCGGGATCCTCGAGGTGGACTCGGTGGTCCAGGCGCAGCCGCTGGGGCTGGGTCACGCCGTGTCCTGCGCCGAGAATGCGCTGGACGACGACGAGGATGCGATCGCAGTGCTCCTGCCCGACGACCTCGTGCTGCCCGTCGGTGTCCTCGAAACCATGCAGAAGGTGCGCAGCAAGCGTGGCGGTTCCGTGTTGTGCGCGATCGACGTGCCGAAGAACCAGGTGAGCGCGTACGGCGTGTTCGACGTCGAATCCGTGCCCGATGCCGCCAACCCCGACGTGCTCAAGGTCCTCGGCATGGTCGAGAAGCCGGCCATCGAGGATGCACCGTCGACGTTCGCTGCGGCCGGCCGGTACCTCCTCGACCGAGCAATCTTCGACGCGCTGCGTCGCATCGAGCCGGGCGCGGGTGGCGAACTCCAACTGACCGACGCGATCGCACTCCTGATCTCCGAGGGGCACCCCGTCCACGTCGTGGTGCACCGCGGCACTCGACACGATCTCGGAAATCCCGGTGGCTACCTGCGCGCTGCGGTTGACTCTGCGTTGAACACGGAGGAGTACGGTCCCTCGCTTCGTGAGTGGCTGGTCGAACGTCTCGAACGATGACGTCGAACGGGTGATCTGTGAACGGTGACGCTGGGTAGCGCGGGCTGGAGGACGAGTAGCGGTATGCGGTCGGTTGAAGATCAGCAGACCAGGGTGACGGCGGCAGCCGTGGCGCCCCGGCCTGTGCGGGTGGCGATCTCCGAGGCACAAGGCCTCCTCTGCGCAGAGGAAGTGGTCACCGAGCGGCCGTTGCCGGGTTTCGATCAGGCCGCGATCGACGGCTACGCGGTCCGCAGCGTCGATGTGCAGGCGGTGCGTGCACGTCCCGAACCGGAACCCGGTGAAGAGCCCGTAGAAGTGACGTTGCCGGTAGTCGGCGAAGTCCGGGCGGGGTCGCGCCAGCCGATCCGGTTGCAGCCGCGACAGGCGGTGCGCGTCGATACCGGTGCGGCGCTGCCCACCCTCGCCGACGCGGTGCTCCCGCTCAGCAGCACCGACGGGGGCGACGCTCGGATCAAGGTGCTCGAACCGGTCCGGTCGGGCGACTATGTGCGACGCACCGGCGACGACGTGCAGCCCGGCGACGTAGCGGTGCGTGCGGGCGCGATCATCGGCGCCGCCCAGGTGGGTCTGCTCGCCGCTGTCGGGCGCGACAAGGTACTCGTGCACCCGCGGCCGCGACTGTCGGTGATCTCGGTCGGTGGCGAACTCGTCGACATCGATCGCACACCCGGGCCGGGGCAAGTCTACGACGTGAACTCCTACGCGCTGGCGGCGGCTGCGCGCGACGCCGGCGCCGACGTCAACCGGGTCGGGATCGCGGGTACCGAGCCGAGGCGGCTGCGCGAGGTGGTCGAGGGCCAGTTGATCCGCTCCGAGATCGTGGTGATCGCGGGTGCTGTCGGTGGCGGTGCGCTCGACGACGTCCGGGAGGCCCTGACCGACCTCGGGAAGCTCGAGGTCGAGCGGGTGGCCATGCACCCGGGCTCTGTGCAGGGATTCGGGCAGCTCGGTCGCGACGAGGTACCCACTTTTCTGCTTCCGTCGAATCCGGTCAGTTCTCTGGTCGTGTTCGAGGTGATGGTGCGTCCGCTGATCCGGATTGCGCTCGGTCGACGTCAGCCGATGCGCAGGATCGTCGCGGCCCGGACGGTCGCTCCGATCACATCGATTCCCGGACGCAAGGGATTTCTGCGCGGGCAGCTCATGCGCGACGAGGCGACGGGCGACTATCTCGTGCAGGCCCTCGGCGGTGCTGCGGGCGGGTCGTCGCACCTGCTTGCGACCCTCGCGGAAGCGAATTGCCTGGTGTTGGTTCCGCCGGAGGTGTCCGAGATCCGCACCGGGGACCCGGTGGACGTGTCGTTCCTCGGGCAGCGTGGATGAGTCGTCACCCCGGGTGGCCGGCCGATCTGGGGCCGCTTCGCGTGGCGGGTGGGTTGGTGACAGTGCGGTCGGTGCGGCTGAGGGATGCCGCGGTGTGGAGTCGGCTGCGCACGCGCGACCGCGAACATCTCGAGCAGTGGGAGCCGACGGGGGAGTCTCCGTGGGACATGCGGCACCACGTCTCCGTGTGGCCGGGCCTGTACCGGAGTTTGCGAGCGGAGGCGCGCAAAGGGTTGATGGTGCCCATGGCGATCGAGCTCGACGGTCGGTACTGCGGTCAGATCACGGTGGGCAACATCGTGCGCGGTGCGTTGCGGTCGGCATGGATCGGCTATTGGGTCGAGAAGGACGTCAACGGGCTCGGGGTGGCGACGGCGGCCGTCGCCCTCGGCCTCGATCACTGCTTCGGACCTATCGGCCTGCACCGGGTCGAGGCCACAGTGCGCCCGGAGAACGAGCCCAGCCGCGCCGTGCTGCGCAACGTCGGGTTCCGTGAGGAGGGTCTGCTGCAGCGGTACCTCGATGTGCACGGACGGTTTCGTGATCATCTTCTCGTTGCGATGACGGTCGAGGAAGTGCCGGGTTCGGTGGCCGACCGGTTGGTGCGAAGTGGCCGCGCGACCTGGGCTTGAGTGCCTGTGGCTGCCTGATTCGGTGGGGACCACGCGCTGCGTGTAATGCACGTTACGTGCAACATGAGTAACAATCCCCAGCGCAGATGTATATCTGTGTGACTAGAGTGAATAATGTGTCACATGGTTTCGCGTGACTCGAGTGACGGCAGTAGTCGTCTGAGTCGGCGTTTCTGTAGGGATAAGAGTGATGATGCCGTTAACCTGGAAAAGGTCAGTGGCGTCGACGGACTGGTAGACGACAGCTGGGAGGAGGGCCGCCGGAATGCCGAACTCACTCCTGTGGATCGGACTCGTTGCCGTGTGGTTGTTCGTCCTGGTTCCCATGCTGGTCACGAAGCGCCCTCGTATCCGTCAGACGACCGACGCCGCACTCGCAACACGGGTTCTGCATCGCGGTGACGAGAAGCCGAAGACCCCCCGGGGTCCCGCGGCAGGTCACCGCACTGATCCGAACTGGCGTCCGAGTCGTGATCACACGCACCGTCATGCGGAGGCTCGTATGAACACTCAAATCGACGACAGGCCCGACACCGAACTCGACTTCACCGGTCCGGACGACGCTGCGCCCATCGATCCCGACGCCGATCAGTACGAGGTCGACGGTCCGCCGGTTCGGCAGAGCGTTCCGCGCCGCCGCGGCCGCGGCGGATTCGATCCCCAGGCCGACGCAGAGGCGTCAGCCCAACGATACGAGTTCCGTCAGCGCGTCGTCCTGGGGCTGCTCATCGGCGCCATCATGACCGCAGCGCTGGCCTTGATCTTGTCGTCGGTGATGTGGTGGGTGTGTGGCCTCGTGGTGGCGGGCCTGGTCGGCTACCTGTTCTATCTGAGGCGCCAGGTCCGGCTCGAACAGGACATTCGTCGACGTAGGATGGCCCGCCTCCAGCGGTCGGCGGCGACCGGAGTGCACGTGCGCGGCGCGGGCGAGGGCGGTGGTGTTCCGTCTCGGCTGCGGCGCCCTGGTGCGGTGGTGCTCGACCTCGACGACGAAGATCCCGAATTCGAGCACCTCGACAGGTTCGACGACGAGTACGACGACTACGCCGATCCCGACTACGCCGACCACCACTACGACGACGCTGGCTACGCCGACCCGAGCTACGACGACCCCGACGACTTTCCGGTCCGGCACGCCTCTGGTGCGTGATCGGAAGACCTGGGAGAACGACCCCGAAAAGCCTGCACCACACCGTGCGGGCTTTTCGGCTTGTGTGGCCGTGACCTGCGCATATATCCCGATTTCGTGTTGGAGGTCGGGGTTTGCTAAGGTTTGCGAGTTGGTTCTACGGAACCTTCGGGGCTGTGGCGCAGTTGGTAGCGCGCTTCGTTCGCATCGAAGAGGTCAGGGGTTCGATTCCCCTCAGCTCCACCATTTGTCGCGGTCCAGGTGTCTGTCGAGAGCGCAGTTGTAGTACGTTTTCCAGCGCAGAATCGACAACAACTGCACACCCGAATCACCCCGAGTGTGCCGCTACGGCTTCGGGCGTGTGCGGAGACGGCACCTCCAGCCCCAGCGAATCGCGCAAGGTCTTGCCCGGATACTCGGTGCGGAACAGGCCGCGACGCTGCAACTCCGGCACCACGAGGTCGACGAAGTCGTCGAGGGAATCCGGGTAAGCGGGGCACATCAGGTTGAAGCCGTCGCAGGCACCGGCGACGAACCACTCCTCGATTCGGTCGGCGACCGACTCGGGTGTGCCGATCATGGTGGCGTGACCGCCGCCGGCAGCGAGAAAACCGAGCAGCTCTCGCAGGGTCGGTCGCTGCGTCTCGATGATTCGTTGCACCGTCGCGTATCGCCCCTGTGGGCCGGTGAATTCCGAGATGGGCGGCAGGTCCGAGACGGGAGCGTCGAGGTCGTGGCCGGTGTAGTCCTGGCCGGTGAAGGCCCCGAGTTGGGTAAGAGCGCCCTCGATGTCGAGAAACGCGTCCAGTTCCGACTTCTTCGCCTGGGCCTCGTCGTCGGTGCGTCCGACGTAGGTGACGAGACCGGGCAGGATCGCGATCGACGCGGCATCACGTCCCGCGGAGGCGGCACGGGCACGCAGGTCGGTGGCAAATTCGAGCGCTGCCGGAAGATCCCAGGCGACCGAATACACGGCCTCGGCGTGGCGGGCCGCAAGGTCCCGTCCGGTTTCCGAGGCTCCGGCCTGGAACACGACCGGGCGCCCCTGCGGGCAGCGTGGCACTGTGAGCGGACCGTCTACACGGAAGTGTCTGCCGCGATGCTCGATCCGGTGGATCGCATCGGCATCGAGGAAGCGTCCGGCCGCACGGTCCGCGATCACAGCGTCTTCGTCCCACGAATCCCACAGCGCGACAATCGCGGCGATGAACTCTTCCGCCCTGCCGTACCGTTCGGCGTGAACGGGGAGCGAATCGAATCCATGGTTGCGGGCTTCGGCGTCGAACATCGATGTCACGATGTTGGCCCCGGCGCGTCCACCGCTGATGTGATCGAGCGACGCGAGCATACGGGCTGCGTGGAACGGTGTGTAGAAGCTTGCGGACACCGTGGTGACCAGCCCGATTTTGTCGGTCGCCCGGGCCATTGCAGAGAGCGCCGTGATCGGTTCGAGAAACCATGTTGTACCGGCCGTATACGCGGGGTTCACACTGTGACCGTCGGCGAAGAACACTGCGTCGAGGCATCCCCGTTCGGCGGTGCGCGCGAGTTCCTCGAAGTAGGCGATGTCGCCGATGCGTTCGGCTGCGGAGTCCGGGTGCCGCCACGCAGAGGAATGGTGACCGGCGCCGTACAGAAATGCGTTCAGATGCAGGGTGCGCGCCGCCATCAGTTCATCACCAGCCCGCCGTCGACGACGAGGTTCTGCCCGGTGACCGAGCGCGACCAATCGGACGCGAAGAACAGCACGGCGGCGGCGAAATCCTCCGGGGTCGTGACCTTGCGCAGCGGGGTCGACGCGGCGATCAGGTCGAAGACCTCCGGGGGTGTCGCGGACGATGCATCGGTGGTGCGCAGGAGTCCGCCCGACACCATGTTCACACGGATGCCTTCGGGGCCCAGATCCGCAGCGAAAGTACGGGTGGTCGACAGCAGGGCCGCTTTGGCCGCGGTGTAGTCGTGGTAGGGCACAACCGGGTTCTGGAACAGGTTGGTCCCGATATTGACGATGCTGCCTCCGCCGGTCTCCCGCATTCCCGGCAGAGCGGCCTGGATGGTGTTCACCGCACCACCGACGATGCCTTCGAGCTGGGCTGCGAAGGCGCTGTAGCCGATTCGATCCGCTTTTTCGCGAGCATCTCCGTTGAACGAGAAGTCGGGCAGGGCGTTGTTCACCACGGTGGTCACCGGACGTCCGAAATGTGCGCGCGCTGTGTCGAACATCGCCGCTACTTGCGTGCGGTCGGTGACGTCGGCCTGCACAGCAATCGCGCGTTCGGCGCCGATACTCTCCGCGAGCGCCCGTGCCCCATCGCTGCTGTGCCGGTAGTTCACGACGACGGACGCACCTTCGTCCGCGAAGGCCTGTGCAATGCTGTGGCCGAGCCCGCGGCCGGCACCCGTGATCAGAACGATCCGGTTCTTCAGAGATGTTCTTGTGGACATTGCTGTGACGCCTTCCCTTCGGACCGAAGGGATACGCAGACGGCGTGGGACCGATGGCCCGTCGCCGACTCGGCATCCCTTCGCTCGCATGATCGAGATCAGGTTCTACGGGTGTGTTCTCAGCCGTGTCCGGCACCCCGTGTCGAGTTTCGAAGGTCAGGTTAACAGGTTGCCCACTTCGAAGCCGGTGACGCCCGTGCCGACCTGAGCGATGTGGTCGGCACCCTCGTGACCGAGTACCAGCGGGAAGTCGCCCGGGATGTCGCCGTGCTGAACCGCGAGGTCTGTGTGCCACAGGCCCACCGCAGCAATCGTGACCAGGACCTCATCGGGTCTGATGCCGTCGAGAGACAGCCCTCACGGTGCGAGCGCGAACGCGAACATCACGGCGAGCCAGCACCACCCCACGACGATCACCACGCGCTGGATCAGGCCCGCGCGCGGTGAATCGTTCTCCCATGCCTGACCGAACCACCCGAAACCGACGACGAGCGCCGCCGCGGTGAGTGCGGAATACCATTTCCAGCCCGTGCCGGGAACGGTGAACACCGCGATCAGCGCGGCGGCCGGAAGTGCCGAGAACACCACGGCCCCCGCGTGGTCGTGTACGCGGTGATGCCACGAGTACTGCGCCGGAGTCGTGTTCGGCGTGCCGGGTGGATATCCGCGCATCGGGTCCATCGGGATACCCGACACGATCAGCGCCGTCCCGAACACTGCGACCGCGATCGTCAGCAGCATCGCACCGTCGATCGTAAAGGCAGCCACGGTGACTGCTGCGCCGCACACCACGAAGTTCGAAATCTGGCCCCAGCCGCGCCGTCCCAAGGCAAGCGCACTGACGGGTTGGCGGATGCTGTCGTAGCCCGGCCGGGTCATGCCGTCGACCAGAAACACCACCGCGAACAGGATCAGTGCGAGCGCCCCGAGCGTCGGTATCACCTCAGTCCCACCGGAACAGGGCACCCGCTATCGCTACACCCACCACGATCGACACGCCGAGCGCGATCGGGTGGGCGGCGTCCACCGGTGTGCCCGCCCACGTCGCGGAAATCGCTTCGACGGCGGCACCGAATGGCAACCACTCACCGATCTGCGCGACCGGGCCGGGCAGCGCGTCGCGGCTCCCGAACATTCCCCCGGATGCGCCGAGAGCGAAGAACGCGATGAGCCCGATGGCGACCGCGGAGTTCGGCGTGGGCGACACGGCCGCGACGATCATCCCGACCGCGTACATCGACGCCGCGGCCAGCACCAGCATCCCGAGTGTCGCGAGCGGAGCAGCGGGAAGATTCGTGTCGAAGGCCAGCATCGCAACAGCCATCGCCGCGCCGATACCGAGAATGGCTTGCAGCACACTGACGACGACCTGGGCGACGAGCACCATCGCGGGTGATGCCGGGGTCACCGCGAGTCTGCGCAGTATGCCGGTGCGCCGGTAGTAGGCGAGGAAACTGGGCATGTTGATGATGCCGATCGTCGCGACGACCATGGTGAACACGAGGGGAAGGACGAACACGTCCAGTGCGGTGCGGTCGTTGACCACTACTTCGGTGCTCGCGCTGGATGCGCTCATCACGAGGATCAGGAGCGGCAATCCGATCGGTACGACGAGGCCGGCGGTGTCGCGGGCGACCATCTTCGCTTCGCAGCGGATCAGGGTCAGCCACGACGCGAAGCCGGGGCGGTGGTTCTGCACTGTCGCGGTCATTCCTGCTCCTGGAGTTCTTTTCCGGTAAGTGAGACGAAGGCGTCGTCGAGGGTGGCGGCGCCCGCGCGTTCGACGAGGCCCGCCGGGGTGTCCACCGCGACGACACGTCCGTCGTCGAGCAGCGCGACGCGGTCGCACAGGTGCTCGATCTCTTCCATCGCGTGGCTGACCAGCAGCACCGAGACATCGTCGTTGCGTAGCCGCTCGATCGTCGACCACATGCGGCGCCGCGCGCGAGGGTCCAGTCCGGTGGTGAGTTCGTCGAGGATCACCACGCGGGGCCGGCCGACGAGGGCGAGAGCCACCGACAGTCGCTGTTTCTGACCGCCGGACAGCTTCTCGAACCGGGTGTCGCGCTGGGCGGTCAGCTCGACGGAGCCCAGGAGTTCCTCGGCGGGAACTGGGTTCGGGTAGAAGCTGCGATACAGGTCGACGAGCTCGGCGGCGGTGAGCGCACTGTGGAGTTCCGCCTGCTGCAACTGGACGCCGAGAACCTGCCGAAGCGCAGTGCGATCACGGCGCGGGTCGAGGCCGAGTACCCGTACATTCCCGCCGTCCGGTGCGCGCAACCCCGCGATCATCTCGACGGTGGTGGTCTTACCCGCACCGTTCGCGCCGACGATCCCAACGGTTTCGCCGACCCCGAGCGTCAGGCTCACATCGTGCACGGCCACTTTGCTTCGGTATCGTTTGTGGAGGTGCTCAGCGACGATCGCCGGTGGGCCCTCTTGTCTCCCTGAGCTGTTCATGATTGTGACGCTATTGAGAGAGCCGGCCTCCGCGCGTGTGCCGGACGTCAGGAATGTGCCCCATGACTTTCGGCACGGTCCATCGCGCGGGGGTGCCGCCTACAGTGGGGGCGTGCGTCATTGGACTGCTGAGGGGCTGTCGGGCTTGGCAATGCTCGTGGTCGTCGTGGCGGTGGGCGGGCCTGTGTTGCTCGGGGTCTCGTCGCCGGAGATTCCGCGTGTCGCGTGGGCCGTGCTGTTCCTCGTGCATATCGTTGCGTTGTTCGTGGTGGCTGCCTGCGAGCGCCCCTCGAGAAAGATGACGATCGCCTTCGTTGTCGCAGTCGTGTCGTCGTGGTGTGTGGTGGCGTCCTCGCCGGATATCGGCCTCCTCCCGATCCTGATGGTCGTCACTGCTGCACTGAGTGCATATGTGGTGCCGGTGTGGGCCGGGATGGTGGTGGTGGTACTCAACTCGATGGTGCTCATCGCCGTCATCGCGGCCCTTACCGGTACCGGCGAGACCATCATGTTCGTCGGTTTCTATGTGCTCATCCAGATCGCCACACTGTTCGGTTCGGTGTCGCTACTCAGAGAACAACGACTGCGCCGGGAACTGACCGAAACGCACGTCGAGCTGCAGGCGGCGACGGTACTGCTCGCCGAATCCGCGCGCACCACCGAGCGGCTCCGTATCTCCCGGGAACTGCACGACCTGATCGGCCATCAGCTCACTGTGCTCGCGCTGGAACTCGAGGCGGCCCGACACCGTGACGGCGAGCGGGCGCGCGGCCACGTCGAACGAGCCAATCGTGTGGCCCGAGATCTGCTCGCAGACGTGCGTACCACCGTCGGCGATCTCCGCGCCGAACCTCCGGATCTTGCTGATGCGCTGTACCGGGTGGCCCGGGATCTGCCCGGATTGGACGTGTCGATCGATGTCGCTCCCGACGTGCGGGTAGGTGAAGAACAAACCGTGGCGTTCGTGCGGGCACTGCAGGAGATCGTGACCAATACCTTGCGCCATGCCGATGCCCGCGAACTACACATCGACGTATCGGCCCGTGACGACGGCACCGTGATGTCGGCGACCGACGACGGTTCCGGCGCTCGCACGGTCATGCCGGGCAACGGGCTGCGCGGGTTGACCGAGCGATTCGAGGCGCTGGGTGGCCGGGTGACGCTCGACGGCAGCGGGGGTTTCCGTGTCACCGCGCAGGTGCCTGCCTCATGACCCGCGTCGTGGTCGTGGACGACCAGACCCTCGTGCGCCAAGGGATCAGGAGCCTGCTCGAGGTCGCCGAAATCGAGGTGGTCGGTGAGGCCGACGACGGTCGGGTGGCCCTCGACGTCATCTCCGGTGCCGAACCGGATGTGGTCTTGTTGGATCTGAGAATGCCTGGATACGACGGTATTTGGACTCTCGACCGGCTGCGCGAGCAGGGCAGCGTGGTGCCTGTTCTCGTCCTCACAACCTTCGACGACGACACCCTGGTGCTCGAGGCGCTCCGCGCCGGCGCGCGGGGCTACATGCTCAAGGACGTCACCTTGGAACAGCTCACGAACGCGGTGCACACTCTGGCCGACGGCGGCACCCTCATCGCCCCGTCGATCACCGACCGCCTGCTCCGGGCGATCCGGTCCGGGCCGCCCCCAGCGGCGGCCGACGCTGCGCACGTGCAGTCCCTCACCGATCGCGAACTCGAGGTGCTGCGCCTGATGGCGGAGGGCTTCAGCAACCGTCGGATCTCCGAGTCGTTGTTCCTCGCCGAAGGCACGGTGAAGAATCATGTGTCGTCGATCCTGCTCAAACTCGGTGCCCGCGACCGCACCAACGCGGTGCTGAGAGCGCTCCACGACGGCGTCTTACGTTGACCGCTACCGGGCTGTGAGCAGGGTCTCGATCGGGTGAACTGCTATGTGCGCGATGGCGCCCGTCGGCAGAACCCGGCACACTGTGTGACATGGACCATAGAATGAGTGACGACGAACTGCGGCGCGCCATTCGGGTGCTGCGCGACCGCTCGGATCTTGCGCGGAGCGAGGGACGCGACGATGACGCCGCGATGCTGGAACGGACCATTCACGACTATCAGGAGGAGATGGCGCAGCGACTCTGACCGGAGGTGTGACTCCGGAGCGGCTTCGAGTGGAGGTTGCAGACTCGGGAGCGTCGTGGCGGTTATGGTGTCGCCATGGCGATCAAGGATCTGCGTGGCACAAGGTTTCTCGTCACGGGCGCGGCCAGTGGTATCGGCCGGGCTCTCGCGCTTGCTGCGGCCGACGAGGGTGCCGAACTGGTTCTCACCGACCTCCACGCGGATGGCCTCGACGACGTCGTGACGGCCGTCCGCAATCGCGGTGGAGCCGTGCTGCATGCCGCAGCATTCGACATCTCCGACTATGACGCCGTCACCGCGTTCGCGAACGACGTCCACGAGCGATGCGAGTCCGTGGACATCGTCGCCAACGTTGCGGGGGTGTCGGTGTGGGGCACCGTCGACCGACTCGAGCACAAGCACTGGAAGCTCATGGTCGACGTCAACCTCATGGGCCCGATCCACGTCATCGAGAACTTCGTGCCACCGATGATCGCAGCCCGACGCGGCGGGCACCTCGTCAACGTGTCGTCGGCCGCGGGATTGCTCGCCCTGCCCTGGCACTCGGCGTACAGCGCCAGCAAGTTCGGTCTGCGGGGTGTGTCGGAGGTGCTCCGCTTCGACCTCAGACGCGACAAGATCGGTGTTTCACTCGTCGTGCCGGGTGCGGTGGCCACGCCATTGGTAGACACTGTGCAGATCGTCGGCGTCGATCGCGACGCACCCGCGGTCCGCAAACTCACCGGTCGTTTCGTCAAGCACGCGGCGTCGCCAGAGAAGGTCGCGGGGTGCATCCTCACGGGAATCAAGAAGAACCGCTTCATGGTGTACACGTCGTTCGACACCCGGTTCGGTTTCTGGTGGGCCCGAAAGTTCGCGCCGCCCTACAACCTCGTCATGCAGGGTGCCAACGACTACTTCCGCAAGGTCCTACGCTCGACCCTGTCGAAGTAGCCGGAGTTGCCCGTCTTCATCGCGGCGCGTTCAGGGTCGGAGGTGAGCACCGCAAACGTAAGGTTCGCAACGCTGGTGGTCAACCATTGACGTTGTGAACCTGACCAATGGTGTGCGAGCCTCAACCGCGCAAAACCGAATTATGTGTCGCGCTGGAGTTGCGCGTGCAGATGATGGGTGAGTGGCGTGTCGGCGTGCGCCATCCACAGATCGTAGGCGAGGGTGTCGCCGTCGAGCACGAACCGGCGTTTCAGTTCGTGTACGGGTTTGGCGTCGGGGGAGCGTTCCAGGACGACAGTGACCAGGTCGAGCACGCCGTGGTCGAACCGGCCACGCTGGATCTCGACGAACCCCGTGGGCTGCGACACGAGTAGTTCGATATCGTTGCCCCCGTCGTCGTGTGCACAGCTGCGCAGATACCCGTTCTCGGTGTGGAGTGGCCGGGCCTCGGTGCGGTGGCGGGTTCGGCTCACATACGTCAGAAATGGTTTTCCGGGGATCGAAGCGAACTCGATCGTCTCGTCGTACGAGAAGTCGTCGATAGTGGGATAGTGGCCTTCGCCGCCTCCCACCCAGCGACCCGCGAAGACAGCGAGTTCGCCGAGAGGGTTGCTCGCGGCCGGATTGTCGGACATCGGAAACTCCTCGCGGATGGGCTGGGCGTGTGCTCCCGTCATCATCCCGTAGAGAGTTACCGTTGTCGCATGAACCAGCAGTGGGGTGTCGATTCCGAGGTGGGCGCGCTCACCTCCGTGATGCTGCATCGCCCCGGCGCAGAACTCGAGCGACTCACACCCCGCAACAACGATCAGCTGTTGTTCGACGCCTTGCCGTGGGTAGCGCGGGCGCAGGAGGAACACGACGCATTCGCCGACGTGCTGCGGAGCCGCGGTGTCGAGGTGCTTCTCCTGTCGAACCTGCTCACCGAAACCCTCGAGGTCAGCGGAGCCGCGCGAGTGCAGAGTATTTCGTCGGCCGTCGATCCGCGTCGACTCGGGCACTCGCTGGCGCAGGAACTCGCCGGTCATCTGCGGACCGCTGCCGCGGCCGAACTCGCTCAAATCCTGATCTCCGGAATGACTTTCGACGAACTACCCGCGGCGGGAATGGGTTCGGCGCCGTCCCTCGTGCGACTGATGCATCATGGCCCCGATTTCGTGATAGATCCGCTCCCCAATCTGCTCTTCACGCGGGATTCATCGTTCTGGGTGGGCTCTCGGGTGGCGATCTCGACCCTGGCGCTGCCGGCGCGGAGGCGGGAAACCAACCTCACAGACCTCATATACGCGTTCCATCCCGATTTCCTCGGGGTGCGGCGAGCGTACGAGTCGCACACAGCTCCGGTCGAAGGTGGCGACGTGTTGCTTCTCGCTCCTGGCGTGATCGCCGTGGGAGTCGGGGAGAGGACCAGTCCGGCAGGCGCGGAAGCATTGGCGCGTAGCGTATTCGAAGACGGTCTCGCGCATACTGTGCTCGCGGTGCCGATCGAGCAGAGACGCGCATCGATGCATCTCGACACGGTCTGCACCATGGTCGACGTCGACGCCGTAGTGATGTATCCCGCCATCCGCGACACGTTGGAGGCGTTCACGATTCGACGAGAGGACGGCACCGCCCGAATATCCGGACCGCGCCCTTTCCTCGAAGCGGCGGCCGACGCGATGGGAATCGAGAAGCTCCGGGTGATCGATACAGGTCTGGATTCCGTTGTGGCGGAACGAGAACAGTGGGACGACGGGAACAACACCCTTGCGGTCGCGCCGGGGGTGGTCGTTGCGTACGAGCGCAACGTCGAAACCAATACGCGGCTCGAAGATTCCGGCATCGAGGTGCTGCGGATCGCCGGGTCGGAGCTCGGTTCCGGCCGCGGCGGTCCGCGATGCATGTCGTGCCCGCTGGGGAGGGCGGCGCTGTAGGGGGTGGTCAGAGGATGTCGCGGACCTTGTCGACGGGACGCGCGAGCACCGTGCCCTTGTCTGTGACGACGAGGGGACGTTCGATGAGGATAGGATTCTCGACCATCGCGGTGAGGAGATCGTCCTCGGATGCCTCGGCGAGACTCAACTCCTTATAGAGCGATTCCTTCTTGCGGATCGCTTCGCTGGGTCGTAGTCCTGCGTCGTCGAGGAGTGTGCGCAGACCGTCGCGCGACGGAGGGGTGTCGAGATACTTGACGATCGTCGGTTCGAGTCCTTCCTCGCGCAGGAGCGCGAGGGTGTTGCGGGACGTACTGCAGCGGGGGTTGTGATAGATCGTTGCGGTGTGTGCCATGTCTCGATTGTGCCCTCCCGGTAGGGCTGTCGGAAATGTCTCTGTTGAGCGGTGTCGATCGCACCTTTAATATTCCCGGGTCAATGTATCTGCACCATGTGACTCCACCGTGAAAGGCACGGGAAATGCTCAAAGGTTTCAAGGACTTCCTGCTGCGCGGAAACGTCATCGAACTTGCGGTTGCAGTCGTGGTCGGTGCGGCGTTCACTGCGATCGTCACCGCGTTCACCGACAACATCGTCAATCCGCTGGTCGCGGTGGTCGGCGGCAACAACGAGATGGGCTTCGGCTTCAAGATTCTCGCGTCGAACGAGGCGACCTTCATCAATCTCGGCGCGGTGATCTCCGCCGTGATCAACTTCCTCATCATCGCTGCGGTGGTGTATTTCGTGCTGATCGTGCCGGTCAACGCCGCCAAGGCGCGCTTCGCCCCGGACAAGGAACCGGAAGACGAGCCGCTGAGCGAGACAGACCTGCTCATCCAGATCCGCGACCTGCTCGAGAAGGGTAGCTACCGTACCGTCGACGACGGCACCGACGGCACCGACGGTCGGCACGGCGACAACGTTCGCGTCTGACCTTTCGCGGTCACTCGAACGAACCGGGGGTCCCACGGCGCGCGGGGCCGCCGGAATTCTCCGGTCGAAACCTCCGTGGGACGCTGCTAGCCTGCAATAATGCTCGATATCGTGATCGATTCGGACTCGCCTGTCCCGCCGTTCGAGCAACTCCGACGGCGGATCGTGGAACTCGTCCGGGACGGGGAGTTGATTGCCGGTGCGAAGCTACCCACCGTGCGTGGGATGGCCGAGGATCTCGGTATCGCGCCGAATACGGTGGCGAAGACATATCGGGAACTCGAGCAACTCGGCGTCCTCGAAACGCGGGGGAGAGCCGGGACGTTCATCGTGGATTCCGGCGACCCGACACGGTCGCTCGCACAGCAGGCGACCATCGAATACGTCGCCTCTGCGCGTGTACTGGGAATGTCGGACGCTGAGATCCTCGAATTCGTCGAGACTGCGCTACGTGCTTAGCGTACGACCCTCGTGCGATAGCACAACCTCGCCTGCAGTCTCCGGCCCGTCCCTACGCAAACAAGCGCCGTGGACATGAGACGATCGAAAACCATGGCACGGAACAATCACTACGAGGCGTTCCCGCGACAAGGCCCGACCCCTGCAAGTCCGCTGCAGCTGCGACGAGCCGGTCAGGGGTACACAGGCTACTCGTGACGAGCCTCGGCCCGGTGGATCAGCAGATCCAGGGCTCGTTGAGACGAGAAACTCACCGGACCGAACGGAACCTACGTGGCCCCGTGATCTCGCGATCACGGAAAAACGTGCATTTCAAATGATTTCGCCGCACCGATGGGGTCATCGTCGGAAATTCCGGCACCGCGCCCGCCTTCGCGGTCCGACGGGACACCCGTGGTGTCATTCGTCACCGGCGGCGACGAACCCGGGGAGTGGCCGGGCCTATGCAGGACAGACCGGACAGTTTGCCATCCAGTTCTGCGAAAGCCGCACAATTTTGAGTCGATGAAGGAAAGTTGGGACATATGACTGTGCCAGACGACCGGACTGACGACGCAGGATCCGCTGTGGCCGTCGAACCACCGGATATTCCGCCGACTGACCCACCGCGAGTCCGCACCGACCACGTCGTGTTCGGAATCTCCGCGGCCATGGTTGTCGCCATAGTCGTGTGGGGTCTCGCCGCTCCGGACAGCTTCAACTCCGTGACAGGATCCGTACTCGACTGGATCGTCATCGAGATGGGCTGGTTGTTCGTCATCAGCGCCACCGCCTTCGTCATCTTCGTGTTGTGGATTGCGGTGAGTAGATACGGGAAGATCCCGCTCGGCAAGGACGACGAGAGGCCCGAGTTCCGCACCGTCAGCTGGATCGCCATGATGTTCAGTGCCGGCATGGGTATCGGACTGATGTTCTTCGGCGTGTCCGAGCCGGTGTCGCACTATGTGACATCGCCGCCCGGAACCGATGGCGGGACTGGGGTGGCGATGGCGACCACGATGTTCCATTGGAGCCTCCACCCGTGGGCGATCTACGCGGTGGTGGGTCTGGCGATTGCCTACGGGACGTTCCGGAAGGGCCGGAAGCAGCTCGTGAGCGCAGCCTTCATCCCCCTCCTCGGACGCCGCACCGAAGGCCCCATCGGCAAGATCATCGACATCCTCGCCCTGTATGCGACGCTGTTCGGCACAGCTGCATCGCTCGGCCTGGGCGCTTTGCAGATCGGATCGGGATTCGAGGTCACCGGGTGGCTCGAGACCGCCGGAGTGGGGCTTCTCGTGGCCATCGTCGCGGTCCTCACCCTTGCGTTCGTCGCGTCTGCCGTTTCGGGCGTCGCGAAGGGCATCCAATGGCTGTCGAACATCAACATGGTGCTCGCGGGTGTGCTGGCCCTGTTCGTGTTCGTGCTCGGTCCGACGATCTTCATTCTCAACCTCATCCCCACCACGCTCGGCGCCTACGCCGCAGACCTCGCCGAGATGTCGGCCCGCACCGCCGCGTCCGGGCCGGACGCAGGCGAATGGTTGTCCAGCTGGACGATCTTCTACTGGGCCTGGTGGATCTCGTGGGCGCCGTTCGTCGGGATGTTCCTGGCGCGGATCAGCCGTGGCCGCACCATCCGTGAATTCGTGGTCGGCGTGATGATCGTGCCGAGCGTTGTGAGCCTGACCTGGTTCGCTGTCTTCGGCGGAGCCGGAATCAATCAGCAGGAGGAAGGGTACGACATCGCCGGTGCGGGAAGCGTCGAGGAACAGTTGTTCGGGATGCTCGATCACCTGCCGCTCGTGGGTATTTCCACGGTTGTCGTGATGGTGCTCGTGTCCATCTTCTTCGTCTCCGGCGCCGACGCGGCGTCGATGGTGATGGGCAGCCTCACACAGCGGGGAACGCTCACGCCGACCCGCGGCGTCGTGGTGTTCTGGGGTGGTTTGACCGGTGGTGTCGCGGCGCTGCTGCTGTGGACGGGCGGCTCCGAGGCACTCAACGCCCTGCAGACGATGACGATCATCGCGGCCGCACCGTTCGTCATCGTGATGATCGGTCTGTGCGTGTCGCTGTACCGCGATCTGAGACGAGATCCGCTCATCACCGGAGGACGGCGACGGCGGCTGCTCAAACGCGTCGGGTGACCACAGCGCATGCGGTGGCATTCGCGATCGAAGTGACGGACCCGCACCCGGGATGCAGCATCTTCGTGATCGGGACAGGCACCGCAGCCGGCGCGTTCACGACGTACGTCGGGCCAGGGCACGTGATCCGCACCGGCAGCGCCCTGGCCGACGCGACCGGAGCCTCGGATCTCGTCTGTGCGTTCGGGGTACCGGAATTCCGCGGAAGCGATGTGTCGCGGCTCGTCGGTATCCCCGACCTGCTCGGACCCGCCGGGCAACTGTGGGTCTTCGATTCACCGGGGCACGGCGATTCCACCGGGTCGCTGTCGATGCGGATCAGCACGATCCTTGCGCACGCAGGACTCGCGGTCGTCGACATGGTCGAAGACCGGTGCGTGATCGGGGTCTGTGCCATGGTGAAAGGATGAGCGCGGCACGTGACCTTCTCACCTGCTTCGAAGAGTTCCTGCGGGTACAGCTGCCAATCCGTGTGCGATGCTGGGACGGCTCGGAGGCCGGACCGCCCGATGCCGAGGCCCGCGTCGAATTCCGAAACCGCAGGGCGCTGCGCCGAGTCCTGTGGGCGCCCAACGAACTCGGCCTGAGCCGCGCCTACGTCAGCGGCGATCTCGTCGTCGACGGCGATCTCTATGCGGTTCTCGGGCTTCCGGACCTCGTCGGCAGGCTGGGAAGCCGCACCCTGCACGACACATCGCCGCGTGAAATGGCGCGCTTCGCCCGGCAGCTCGCCGCACTCGGCATCGTCGGGCCACCACCTCGGCCCCCATCCGTCGAGATCCCCCGCCGCCGCGGCGCGCTGCACAGCAGACGTCGCGACGCACAGGTGGTCTCCCACCATTACGACGTCGGAAACGACTTCTACAGGGTGTTCCTCGGCCCGTCGATGGTGTACTCGTGCGGGTACTGGGCACGGCCCGGTACCGGCACCGGCGGCCTTCAGGACGCACAGCACGACAAGCTCGATCACGTCTGCCGCAAACTCGGACTCGAACCGGGTATGCGGCTGCTCGACGTCGGCTGCGGGTGGGGATCGATGGCATTGCACGCGGCACAGCATTACGGCGTCGACGTCCTGGGCGTCACGCTCAGCGCCGAACAACGCGACTTCGCGCGGGCGCGCGTCGCCGAGGCAGGCATGTCGGATCGTATCGAAATCCGGCTGCAGGATTACCGCGACATCGACGAGAGTCCGTTCGACGCCATCTCGAGCATCGGCATGTCCGAGCACGTCGGAGCTGTAATGCTCCCCGAGTATGCACGCCACCTGCACGAATTGCTCGTCCCGGGTGGCCGGTTGCTCAACCACGCCATCGCGTCGGTGGTGCACCGCGCCGAACCTCGGAAACGCCCTGCGACGTTCATCGACCGCTACGTCTTCCCAGACGGAGAGATCCTGCCGCTGAGCCGCACCATCGACGCGTTCGAGCGTGCCGGGCTCGAAGTTCGCGACTCGGAGGCCCTGCGCGAACACTATGCGCTGACATTGCGCTCCTGGGTCGCGAACCTGCAGGAATCGTGGGACGACGCGGTCTCACTCGTCGGCGCCGAACGTGCCCGCACCTGGTTGTTGTACCTCACGGCGAGCGCACTCGGATTCGAAGAGCCGCGACGACTGACGATCCACCAGGTACTTGCGGTACGTCCCTCCGCCACCGGCGCGAGCGGAATGCCACGAACCCGCCACGAATGGCTCGCAGACCGATAGACCACCGGTGTGCCTGACCGCAGTTGTCGGCACCCCGCAGTAGCGTGACCGCTACCCGCTGTTGCACTGCGAGAGGGGAGTCACGGATGGCCCGCACAGACCGCTTCGACGGAATTCTGGAACGGGGCTGGAACCGTTTCCGCACTCGGCTTGCCGGGCGGATCGCGGCTCTCGGAAAGGGCGAGCAGATCGAACTCGCAGCCGAGACCGCAGGTGAAGGTCACACCACGCTCGTGAAGATCGTCGCGCTCGATGCACAGCGAATCGAGGTCGAGATGAGGGGCACCGCACCGAGCATCAGCCCGGCACGTCAGGCCGACGAGATCGCGCAACGCATCGTCTGGGCTTTGCGCGAGACCTACAGCGTGCTGCACCCCATCTTCTTGCGTAGCGACGAACCACGCTCTCCCCGCACACTGCGCTCCCGTGTGGGCGAGGCCCTGCAGCTGCAGTTCGGCCGGCCGATCCCCCTCGACGCCGACGGAGACTATGTCGTCATCGTCGATTCGCAGGCGGTGTTCGTCGTGGTAGACGACAGTGCCCGCACAATCCAGCTGTGGGCGCCTCTGCTGCACGGCATCACCGGGCGGGCGCAGGCAGCCGAGGAACTGCTCGAACTCAACCGCGCATGGCCGCACATCAAACTCGTTCTTGTCGAAGACCGGCTGGTGGCCACGATCGACGTAATGGGTGACCCGTTCGTGCCCAGGCACCTCGCCGACCTCTTCGGTGCCCTGAGGGTGCTCCTCGGCACCGTCGACACCGGGTTCGCGCAACGCTTCGACGGGGAGCGGTACGCGGGCGGCACCGATGCGGAGTCCACCGCATTCGACGAGCCGACGATGTTCGACGAACCGAGCTGATCAGGTACTGGGCTGATCAGGTACTGGGCTGATCAGGCACCGGGCCGAACCGGAGCATCAATGCCAGCTGGGTAACCACAACTCGTTGTGCCAATGCTCCACCGTGATGGGCAACCCGGTCAGGATCGGCCACAACCACACGAAATTCGCGACCACCAGACCCACATAGAGACAGACCACGAGCAACCCCGTGGTTCTCCGCTCCGGCGACGCGTGGCGCTGTCCCAGCACTTCGCCGAGCACCAGCGTGACCCCCATGACGAGGAACGGTGCGAGCGGAACCGCATAGAAGTAGTACATCTGCCGATCGAGGCTCGCGAGCCACGGCAGGATGCCCGCCCCGTAGCCGGTGAGCACTACCGCCCAACGCCAATCCCGGCGCACCAGCATCTGCCACAGACCCCACCCGAGGACGGGCAGCGACACCCACCACAGTGCCGGAGTGCCGATGAGCATCACGGCCTTGACACATTCGTCGGCGCCGCAACCGTCGATCGTCGACCCGTCCGCGAAGTAGTACAGCATCGGGCGTAACCCCATAGGCCACGTCCACGGCTTCGATTCCCACGGATGGATGTTGCCCGCGGAGTTGGTCAGGCCCGAGTGGAACTGCAGGACACTCGCGCTGTAGTACCACAGCGAGCGCAGCGCGTCCGGCACGAACGAGAAGGCACTGTCGTGGCCGATCTGATTGCCCACCGCATGTCGGTAGACGCCGGTCTCGCTGGCGAACCACGACCAGAACGTAGCCAGATAGATGCCGATGGGAATCACCACCAGCGCGTACAGCGCGGGACCGATGTCGCGAAGCGCGGTGCCGACCCACGGTCGCTGCACGCCGTAGGCCCGGCGCGCAGCGACGTCGAACGCCACCGACATCAGACCGAAAAACGCAATGAAGTACAGCCCCGACCATTTGGTGCCCACCGCGAGACCGAGCAGAACGCCGGCTCCGAAACGCCACCACCGCACCCCGAATCGAGGCCCCCACACCGAGGCGCCGAGCCGGCCCTCCGCGTGCACACGGGCCATTCGTCGCCGGATGTCGTCGCGGTCGACGAGCAGGCATCCGAGCGCGGCGACGACGAACACCGCCTGGAATATGTCGAGCATGCCCATACGCGACGAGACGAACGTGACCCCGTCGACGATGAGGAGCAACCCGGCGACGGCACCGAGCATCGTCGAATGTGTCATCCGGCGCACGATGCGCACCACCAACAACACCAGGACGACGCCGGCGACGGCGGATGAGATTCGCCAACCCCAGCCGTTGTACCCGAACAGTGCCTCGCCCACCGCGATGAGTTGCTTTCCTACCGGCGGATGCACCACGAGCCCGTACCCGGGGTTGTCCTCGATCCAGCCGCCGGTGAGGATCTGCCAGCCCTGCGGGACATAGTGCTTCTCGTCGAACACCGGAGTCCTGGCGTCCGTCGGATAGTTCAGCATCGTGAACCGTGTGATGGCGGCGAGAACAGTGACGAAGGCCGTGACAATCCAGCCGCGGGCTCGATCGGTCGGTCCGGACTGCACAGGTGGTACTTGCGGAGCGGGGCTCGAGAGGCGACGGGGCGGGGCCTCGGAAGGGCGCAGGTCCGTCGCGATCACCACCCGATCGTAGGCTGAACCGCATGCAGGCAGAGAATCCGGCACAACATGCGCATCCGGGGCAGGGCCGGCTCGTGCTGGCCGCAACACCGATGGGCGATATCGGCGACGCCTCCCTGCGGCTCCGCGACGCGCTGGCCACCGCCGATGTCGTCGCCGCCGAGGACACCCGCCGCACCCGATCTCTCGCCGCTGCACTCGGCGTGACGATCACCGGCCGTGTCGTGAGCTTCTACGACCAGGTGGAAGTATCGAGGGCACCCGCGCTGATCGCCGATATGGAAGGTGGTCGCACGGTGCTGCTCGTCACCGACGCGGGTATGCCGTCGGTGAGTGACCCCGGTTACCGGCTGGTCTCGGCATGCGTCGAGGCGGGCCTTCCCGTGACGTGCCTGCCGGGCCCCTCCGCCGTCACCACCGCGCTTGCCTTGTCGGGTCTGCCTGTCGAACGATTCTGCTTCGACGGATTCCCGCCGCGTAAACAGGGCCAGCGCCGCACCTGGCTGGCGACGCTCGCGACCGAGCCCCGAGCCGTCGTCTTCTTCGAAGCACCGCACCGATTGGCCGCGTGCCTCGCCGATGCCGTCGAGGTTCTGGGCGGGCAGCGCCGTGCCGCGGTGTGTCGTGAACTGACGAAGACCTACGAGGAAGTCGCACGCGGAACCCTCGCCGAACTCTCGGCGTGGGCAGCAGACGGGGTTCGGGGTGAGATCACTGTCGTGCTCGAGGGTGCTGCCCCGCGCCGCAGTGATCCCGCCGATCTCGTCGACGACGTAGAAGAATTGGTCGCGGAGGGCGTGCGACTGAAGGATGCGTGCGCGCAGGTCGCGGGGAGCGCCGTGTCCAAGAGAGAACTGTACGACGCGGTGCTGGCCGCTCGGCGCGTCTGACCTCTCCTTCAGAGCGCCGCGGGCCTACACTTTTCCTTCATCGGAGCCAGCCATCGGTCGACGAGCAGGAGAAGTGTATGGACGCTGTCAACGATTTCCTGGTCGAGGTGGCGGGGGTGGTGTGGGGTCCGTTCCTGCTGATACCGCTGTTGCTCGGCACGGGCCTGCTCCTGACCATCCGGCTCGGTGGAGTGCAGTTCCGCAAGCTCGGGCCCGCGTTACGACTGGGGCTGGTCACTCGTAACGACCCCGGTGCCGCCGAAGGCGACATCTCGCAGTATCAGGCATTGACCACCGCGTTGGCGGCCACGGTGGGTGTCGGCAACATTGCCGGTGTCGCGACGGCCATCTACCTCGGTGGCCCCGGTGCGTTGTTCTGGATGTGGGTGACAGGTCTCGTCGGCATGGCGAGCAAGTACTCGGAGGCGTTCCTCGGAGTCAAGTACCGCAAGACAGACGCGAAAGGCGAAATGAGCGGCGGGCCGCAGTACTATCTGGCCCGCGCGATCCCCAACAACTTCGGGCTGGTGCTGAGTCTGATGTTCGCGGGTTTCGCGGTGCTCGCGAGCTTCGGAATCGGCAACATGACCCAGGCCAACACCGTCGCGACGCAGATGGACGGCACGTTCGGGGTGCCGACATGGGTGAGCGGCGCGGTCATGACGGTGCTCGCCGCCGCGGTGCTCCTCGGCGGAATCAAGTCGATCGGCAGGGTCACCGCAGGGTTCGTGCCCGCCATGATCATCCTGTACGTCGGGGCGGGCATTCTCGTGCTCGCCGTCAATGTCGGCGAGATTCCCGCGGCCCTGGGCCTGGTGTTCACCGATGCATTCACCGGGACCGCTGCGACCGGCGGATTCATCGGATCGGTGTTCATGGCTGCGATGCGCTACGGCGTTGCGCGTGGCATCTTCTCCAACGAGTCGGGCATGGGCAGCGCCGCGATCGCGGCCGCAGCGGCCCGGACGACGCACCCGGTGCGTCAGGGTCTCGTGTCGATGACCCAGACATTCATCGACACGATCATCGTGGTGACCTTCACCGGCATGGTCATCATCACGACTGGCGCGTGGACATCGGGTGAGCAGGGCGCCGCGATGACGTCCACAGCATTCGCGGACGGACTGGGCGGTGAGTGGGGCAGCTGGATCGTCGCGATCTCTGTCGTGTTCTTCGCGTTCTCGACGATCCTCGGATGGTCGTACTACGGTGAGCGCTGCGTCGAACGTCTGGTCGGGCGCGGTGGTGTGGTGCCCTATCGCGCGATCTTCGTGATCGTTGTGTTCATCGGCGCGACCACCGAACTCGAGGTGGTGTGGAACTTCTCCGACGTGATGAACGGTCTGATGGCGCTGCCGAACCTCATCGGCCTGGTCATCCTTTCCGGAATGATCGCGCGGGAAACGAAGGCGTACCTCGACCGCGACCCATACCTGCTGGGGGAACCGCCGGCTCGGGAGACCGACACCGCGTAGCGGGAACGTAGCCGAGGAAACGCGACGGCCGGACGATCGATGATCGTCCGGCCGTCGCTCTCCCGATTCAGGGCGCCCGCCGCGCCGAATGGAACTACCCCTCGATCAGTTCCACTCGGTGCGGAGCGCTCGCCCCTGGTGCAAGGTGCCCTTGCGTGGTGATCATCTTTCCGTCGGTTGGCAACGCATTACCAATACGCAATCGCTCTGAACCGATATCATCCCAGTTCGGACACGGTGAGGAATTTTTCCGCAGCGGATTTTCGGAGGTGGATCCTCCCGCGGAAGGCAGATCGGAAGGGCGCGGAACGTGAGGGAGGACGAGGACTCGACGCGGGACGCAGACCATCGGCGCTTCTTCGCCGACCAACTCCGCGTACTGTTCGCGGCTGCGGGTCGTCCCGCGCTGAAGAAGGTCGTGTCGGGCGCGTCATCGATCTCCCGTGCGGTCGGAAGCGACCGCAGCGTCTCGGTGCAGCGGATCAGCGACTGGCGTAGCGGTAAGCGCGTGCCGGCGAGCTTCGAGTCGATCCATCCGGTACTCGTCATGTTGATCCGCTCCGCCCGCGAACTCACCGACGAGCCCCCGTCGCCCGGCCTCTATTCCCTCAAGCAGTGGGAGACGTGGTGGAAGGCCGCGCGTGGCGAGACCGGTGGTGCCCGGTCGATGGACAGGTCCTCCCCAGTGATCGTGGACACGCGCCCCTACAAGGGGCTGTCGGCGTATCGTGCCGACGACGCGCGGATGTTCTTCGGCCGGGCCCACAGCATGCGCGTGCTGGCCGACACCGTTGTCGCGGCGCACGGTCGAGGCCCGGTGATCGTGACCGGCGCGTCCGGTGTCGGGAAGTCGTCACTCGTTCAGGCCGGTGTGATCCCGTTGATGTGCGGTGGCGGCGACTGCGCTCCCGTCGTGTTCACTCCGGGGGCGGACCCCGTCGGTCGTCTCGTAGAGGCATTGCCGACTCTCGCCGGACTCGAAGGTGCATCCGGCGATGGGGCGCCAGATCGGGCAGCAGTGCACGAGGCGATGGCCACCGAAGCGCAGAAGGCATCGGCATCGACGCTGCTGGTCGTGGTCGACCAGCTCGAGGATCTGTTCACCCAGTGCGACGACCACGAGAGCCGCGCCCTCTTCCTCACGCTGCTCGAACACATGTCGACAGTCGGCGACACCGATGCGTCCGAGCACGTCGGTGACACCGATGCACCCGCGCATGTCGTGGCGACGATGCGTTCCGATTTCTACGAGCAGGCAGTGACGTATCCGGTGCTCGCCCGCGCGCTGGAACGCCGAAGCAAGGCCGTCCAGCCTTTGGGTCGGGACGATCTCGTCGAGGTCATCTCTGCGCCGGCCAAGTTGCTCGGTGTACGACTCGAATCGGGGCTCGTCGACCTGATCCTCCACGACCTGGGTGTGCTGGCGCCGGGGGACATCACAGGCACCGAACTGCCGCTGTTGTCGCATCTGCTCGACACGATGTGGGACAAACGCACCGGGAGTGCGCTCACAGTGGCCGGCTATCGCGCGACCGGCGGTGTGCGTGGTTCGATTGCGGCCGGCGCCGAACGGGCCTGGGTGAGTCTCGACGAACACGATCGGGAGATCGTGCGAAGATTGATGGTCCAGCTCGTCTACGTGACGAACACCGGCACGGATGTGAAGATGGCCCGCACACTCTCCGCGCTACTCGCGGTGGGTGGGGAGGACCGCGCGGCCACGGCGAGAGTAGTGGATCATTTCGTGTCGGCGCGCGTCCTCGTCGCCCACGAGGGGACCGTCGAACTCATTCACGACGCGGTGATCGTGGCGTGGCCGCGCCTGAGGTCGTGGATCCAGGAGGATCGGCAGTTTGCTGCATCCCGCCAGCAGATCGAGGCCGACGCTGCGAACTGGATCGAGAGCGACCGCAACAGGGGCATGCTCTATCAGCGCAGCCGGATGGACCTGCTCTCCGAACAGGGCGCGTCGTTCGGCGGTGGGGCGGCACGGGAACGGTTCATCGCTGCGGTCAGTCCGGCCGCTCTCGAATTCCTCCGGGCGTCCCGCCGTCAGATCGATTGGCAGCGACGTCGCCGCGGCGGAGCGCTCGCGGGCCTGGTCCTGCTGACGGTGATCGCGCTCGTGATGGGTGGTCTGGCTTGGGTCGGAAAGAACCAGGCCGACGAAGAACGACGAGCCGCGCAGTTCCAGCAGGTCGTGGCGCTGTCGGATTCGACCCGCTCCGACAACCCGACAATGTCGGCGCACCTCGCGCTGGCCGCGACCTCCCTCGAAGGGGACGCCGAGGTAGCCTACTCGCGGCTCCTTGCCACGCAAGGTGTGCCGCTTGCTCGTGTCCTGGTGGGGCATACCGGGCCCATCTACGGAGTTGCGGTCTCGCCAGACGGCGCGACGTTGGCCTCGGCCAGTGACGACGGCACCGTGCGGTTGTGGTCGTTGGCGGGGGACACCTCGTTGCTCGGTGATCCGTTGGTGTCGTCGCCGAGCTACATGGCGTCGGTGTCGTTCAGCCCGGACGGACGCTATCTCGCTGCCGGCGGTGGCGACGGGGGCGTGTGGATCTGGGACATGTCCGACCGCGGGTCACCGCGACCGGTTCTGGACCATCGCGTTCTGGGGTCGGGCGCTGTGCACAACGTCCGATACAGCCCGGACGGGCGGACACTGGCGGTGCCCTACGACGACGGCTCGGTCGTGCTCCTCGACACTTCGGCACCTGCGACCGGACGGTTTCCCGAGACTCGGATACATGGACACTCGGGCGGTGTACGGACTGTCTCGTTCCGCACCGACGGATCGGTGCTGGCCACGGCCAGCGATGATCGCACGGTGCGATTGTGGGACTTGTCCGACCGTTCGGCGCCGGTCCCGTTGGGGACGCCGCTGACCGGGTTCGGTGATGTTGCGCATTCTGTCGGGTTCAACGCTGACGGCACCCTCCTGGCCGTGAGCAGCGACGACGGTGTGCTGTGGTTGTTCGACACCACCGACCCGAGAGCACCCGAGCAGTTGGGTACACCGGTGCGGGCTCACACCGGTGGCGTGTGGAGTGTGTCCTTCCTGCCGGACGGCCGCACCCTTGCCAGCGCGTCGTGGGACGGCACCGCGAAGCTGTGGTCGGTGGACAAAGAAGCCCGGCGGATCGACGAGCTCACGCCCGCGCTCACGGGACACGGCGGGGGTGTGCCAGCGCTGACGGCCACACCCACCGGAGACACGATCATCACCGGAGGCCAGGATGCGAACCTGCGTATCTGGACCATGCCGCATCGCCGCGTGTTCGTCTCTCAAGCGACTCTGACACTGCCGGTGACCGACCGGACCGGCGACATCGTCGCCACCGGAAGCTACGACTCGGTCGTCCGGCTGTGGCACGTCGACGACGGCGGGTGGTCTCGGGTCGGCCGAGTGGAGCTCCCCCGTCCACTGGGCGGCGGCTACGTGAGCGCACTGTCACCGTCCGGTGAGTTGCTGGCGGCGGCGGCAACGTCGGGGGGAAGCGTCGAGCTGTGGAATGTCGCCGAGCCCGCGGCGCCGCGGCGGCTGGGCGAACCCCTTGCTCTCGCCACCCGATTCACCTCGGCGCTCGCGTTCGGTCCGGAGGGCACAACGCTGGTCACGGGCAACGACGATCATTCGGTGCAAATGTGGGATCTGTCCGATCCGAGTGCGCCGACGCCGTGGGGTGAACCACTCCGCGGACCGACCAACCTGGTGCGGCACGCCGCGATCAGTCCCGACGGGCGCAGCCTCGTCGCGACCAGCGCCGACGGCGAGATCTACGCCTGGGACATCACGGACCGGTCGGCTCCCCGCCCTGTGACGGTCACCGAGGGACACACCGCGGGCGTGAACGGTCTGGGGTTCGCTCCCGACAGTTCGGTCCTCGTCACCGGTGGTGACGATCATCAGGTCGTGGTGTGGGATCGCGACGACGCGGGCGATTTCACCGCTCGCGCCACGACGCTGCGTGGTCACACCGGCACGGTGTACTCGGTGTCGGTGTCGCCGGACGGCGGGCGCGTCGTCAGTGGTAGCGATGACGGAACGGTCCGGTTGTGGGAGGTGTCGGACCCTGACGGTATGCACGCGGTGGGGGGACCGATCACCGACACCGGTGTGGGGCGATGGCAGGTGATGTTCCATCCGAGCGGTGCGGTGATCGCTGCAGGTGGTGATGGTGTGCTGCGCACCTGGAGTCTGGACCCCGACGTGGTCGTCGAGCGGATCTGTTCCTCGACCTCGGGGCAGCTCAGGGAATTCCTACCGCAGTTCGGGCTGCCGATTCCGAGCGACGAGGTGTGCTGAGAAGCAGGATGCGCGGCGTGGCGTCGAGCATCTGCGCGGGAGTCTCCGTGTCTTCTGTGTCCGAGTCGTTTCCTCCGCAGCACGCCGTCCTGTCATGACGGGGACGATGCACCGAATCGGGTCAGTTTGTCGGGATTGCGCACCGCATACACGCCGGTGATCAGGCCGTCCACGATCTCGAAGAGCAGGACGAGGTCGATCAGGCCACGCGAGTACACGATTACGGCGGGTGCCGTGTTGACGATCGCGGTGTCGATCGTCATGTCCGGAAGCCCCACACGTGCGAGTCCGGCGAACAGGTGCGCCACCTTCTGCGCACCGTGGACCGGTACCTTGGCTGCGGCGACCTTGCCTCCGCCATCGGCGATGTATACGGCGTCGGGGGCGAGCAACCGGAGCAATCCGTCGAGATCGCCGGTCATCGCGGCCGCGAAGAACTCACCGACCACGCGATCGGTTTCGTCGTTTGCCGGGGTGAACCGCCGCCGACGCTCCTGCACGTGGTCGCGGGCACGGTGGGCGACCTGCCGGACGGCGGCCGGGGTGCGGTCGACGGCGTCGGCGATGTACGCGTAGTCGAACCCGAAGACCTCGCGCATCACGAACACCGCCCGCTCGAGCGGACTCAATGTCTCGAGCACGAGCAGCATTGCCATCGATACCGATTCGGCGAGTTCGACTCGTGCGGACGGATCGGCGCCGAGCTCGTCCGTCGCGGTGAGAAGCGGTTCGGGCAGCCACGGTCCGACGTATTCCTCGCGCCGCCGCTGCGCGGAACGCAGCGCATTGAGTGCCTGCCGTGTGACGACCTGCGCCGCGTATGCGCGCGGATCCTCGATGGTGCCGGGTTCGACCTTCGCGAACCTCAGGTAGCTGTCCTGGAGGACGTCTTCGCTGTCGGCGACGCTGCCGGTGATCTCGTACGCGATCGAGAACATCAGGCCGCGGTGTTCGGTGAACACCTGGGCCGGCGACGGGTCGTCGGGGTTCACTGCGCGACCACCTCCGCCGGTGCGGGACCTGCCGGGACGAACGGGGTGTGGCCGCGGGCTTGACGTTGCATGAACCAGATGGTGCCACGCAGGATGCCCTCCTTGGCGGGCGCAGCAAGCCGTCCTCGCACCGCTGCCCGGCGCGGTGTGTCGGCGGAGTCGGTGAACTGCAGCGCGGCCCGGCCGCGGCCCAGCGAGATGCATTGAGCGACGAACCCGAGCGACAGCGACTCCGGGGCACGACCCTGCAATACATCCCACACGGTTCCGGCGCCGTGCACGCCGAGCGGAATCGCTGCCTGGCAGCTCATCCGGATGTAGGGCCGGTCTGTGATGGTGACGGCATCGCCCACGCCGATCACGTTGCTGCGGTTCGTCGAACGCAGTGTGGCGTCGACCTGCAGACGACCGGAGTCGTCGACGTCGAGCCCGCTTCGGCGTGCGAGTTCGGGTACCGCGAATCCTCCCGCCCACACCGTGAGATCGGAGCGCTGCTCGGTGCCGTCGTCGAATCGGACACTGCTGTCGGTGATCTCGGTGACGGCCACCCCCGTGCGGATCTCGATGCCGAATCCGGTCAGGGTACGCCGCAGATACCGGCGGGTGGTGTCGGGCAGATCCGGACCCGGGTCGCCGACGAGAACGTAGCGGTGGTCCTGGTGCGCGGCGGCCAACTCGGTGACCGCTTCGATACCGGTGAATCCGGCGCCGACGACCGTGACCGTGGCTCCGCCGGGCAACGACTCGATCGCCGTGTGCAACGCCGACGCGGATTCGAGGTCGGACACCGAATACGCCCGATCGCCACCGGGAAGGTCGACCCGGGCTGGTCCGCTCCCGACCGCGTACACCACGGCGTCGCAGGTCAGGGCCGATCCGTTGCCGAGAAGTACTGCACCGTCGTCGATCCGTTCGGCGGTGTCGACGCGCAGTTCGGCGCGGGGATGGAGGAGGTCGGGTAGGGCATGGGTTGCCGACCCGGTCGCGGCGGCATGCTGGTGCAGCCGGGTTCGTTCGACGAACACCGATCGCGGATTCACCACGGTCGCCGCGACCTCGGGATGTTCGGAGAGCAGCCGGTTCGTCGCCATGACCCCGGCGTACCCGGCGCCGACGACCACTACGTGAAATCGGGTGTTGTTCATGGTTCTCGCCCCAAATGCAGTCGTATCGGATGTGTCGGTGAGGGGACACCGCGCGGACCGAGAATGTGACATCGAGTGAAAGGGAGATCTCGGCTGACGACGCTCAGTGCCCCAATGGTGACTGTCCTGGCGCAAGTGACGCGATCTCGGCGGCGTCGCGGCCGGCGTGGAAACCGACGGAGTCGACACCGCGACCGCCCGACGAGCGCGTGGTGGGGAACAGGCGACGGAACTCCGCGTCGACCGCCTCGGAGCGTCGCGCGAGGATGGGTGCGAGATCGGTCATCGGGACCCGTGCGTCGGCGGCAGCCTCGGCGGTGGCGTGGGCCCCCACTTCACGGAGTCGTTCGCCGATGCGGTTCGCGAATCCGGTGAGGAAGGCGCGACGGAACGACGTGGCGCCGCCGCCGCGGCGGCCCGCGGTACCGGCGGTGTTCATGGCGCGTGTGCTCTGGACGAGCAGTGACGTGAACAGCATTTCGACCTGCTCGAGATCCACGACGGTACCCACGATGGTCGCGATCTGCACGCGGGTGAACCACACGGTGCGGACCCGGTTCGCGTCGCCGATCGCGGTGAGCAACAGTACTTTCTCTTTTGCGTAGGGGCGCTGGAGATGGATGCGTCGGCCCCGCACGGGATCGGTGGCCGCCGCGGCGCAACCCAGCACCGCGGCGCCCACCGCGTACCGGGTCATGAGCTCCTGGGCTTTGGCGGTGAACGCCTCTGCCTCGTCGGGGAATTCGGTGGATTCGGCCTTCGAGAGCAATCCGCGGATACGTTCGAGCACACGCGGATCCGGGGTGGCGGGGGCGGTGCCGTCCGGCGCGGTGCGCATGTGGGGCCACTGCGACGGAGGTGTCGTGAGGTGGGTGAACCGGGGCAGGTACTTCCATGTGTAGGCGAGCCCGCCGACCTGGAACCGCGACACGTGCGGGAGCACGCGGAACAGGCCGACTTCGAATGTGTGCTCGACTCCGATGATGCGGGCAATCGCGGGGTGGCGGTCGCTGATGGTGCGGACCTGGTGCAGCCATTCAGTGGGTGCGCGGTGGGCCGCTCGGGTGCGGTGGGCATCGAACAGCACGGAGGCGGCGGCGAGGGGGACGTCGGTGGGGTCGCCCGAGTGGGCGGCCATGTGGAGTACGTCGGCGGGCTGCCACCCGCGTTCGTAGGCGCCGTTCAGTTCGTCGAGGAGGATCTCTGCGCGTACCTCATCGGTTCGAATGTATGTTCCATTGCTCGGCATGGGGCGAGTGTGGCGGAAGCCACCGACAAGTTCCGATCCTCGCTGTGGTGCGCGACTATTCCTCGTCGACGAAACGCGGGAACACGGGTGACGGCGCCGGAAGCGCGGTACCCGGCACGAGCCGGGTCGCGATGTCGGAGAACTGCCGGGCCTCCGGCCCCTGACCGAGCAGGCCGAGGATCTTGGTGCCGGCATCGGGCATCACCGGCTGAACCAGGATGCCCACGACACGCACGACCTCGAGCGTCACGTACAACACCGTGGCCATCCGGGCAGGATCCGACTTGCGCAGCACCCACGGCTCCTGCGCCGAGAAATACCGGTTGGTCTCACCGAGCACATGCCAGATCGCTTCGAGCCCGAGGTGGATCTGCTGTTCTTCGAATTCGGTGCGGACCTTCTCGAGCAGGGCGTGGGCCTGTGCGAGCATCGCCTCGTCATCGGCTGTGAACTCATCCGGCGTCGGGACCTGCCCGTCGAGGTTCTTCGCGACCATCGTCAGCGACCGTTGTGCGAGGTTGCCCAGGTCGTTGGCCAGATCAGCATTGATGCGGGTCACGATGGCCTCGTGGCTGTAGCTGCCGTCCTGGCCGTAGGAGATCTCGCGGAGCAGGAAGAATCGGAGAGGATCGAGGCCGTACTTCTCGACCATCTCGATCGGGTCGACGACGTTGCCGACCGACTTCGACATCTTCTCGCCCTTGTTGAACAGGAAGCCGTGCACGAACACCCGCTTGGGCAGTTCGAGACCGGCCGAGATGAGGAACGCCGGCCAGTACACGGTGTGGAACCGGGTGATGTCCTTGCCGATGATGTGCAGATCCGCCGGCCAGTACCGCGTATACGACTCCGATTGAGTGTCGGGGAACCCGACGCCGGTGAGGTAGTTCGTCAGGGCGTCGACCCACACGTACATCACGTGATCGGGCTGACCGGGGACGGGCACACCCCAATCGAAGGTGGTGCGGGAGATCGACAGGTCCTTGAGTCCGCCTGCCACGAAGCTGACGATCTCGTTGCGCCGTGTCGCGGGGGCGATGAATTCGGGGTGCTCGTCGTAGAGCTTCAGGAGCTTGTCCTGGTAGGCCGACAAGCGGAAGAAGTACGTCGACTCCTCGGTCCACTCGACGGGCGTACCCGTGTCGGTGGACAGGCGAGTCCCGTCGTCCTGCAGGGTGGTCTCGGCCTCGGTGTAGAACGCCTCGTCGCGGACCGAGTACCAGCCCGCGTAGGTGTCGAGGTAGATGTCGCCGTTGTCGACCATGCGCTGCCAGATCGCCTTGCTGGCCTCGAGGTGGTCATCGTCGGTGGTGCGGATGAACCGGTCGTACGAGACGTTGAGAGACTTGTCGAGTGCCTCGAACACGTCGGAGTTGCGGCGCGCCAGCTCGGTGACGGAGATGCCCTCCTTGGCGGCTGTCTGTTGCATCTTCAAGCCGTGTTCGTCGGTACCGGTGAGGAACCGGACGTCGTAGCCGTCGAGGCGCTTGAACCGCGCGAGAGCGTCGGTGGAGATGTACTCGTAGGCATGCCCGATGTGAGGGGTGCCGTTCGGGTACGCGATCGCGGTGGTCACGTAGAACGGCGGGCGGCCGGAATCGGCGAACGGCGGGTGGGTGGGATCGGCGACAGTCATGGTGGCAACTACTTTATAGGGCGTGAGCAAAAGCCGTCCTGCCCCCGAAGCTCCAGAACCGCTGACGCCGCTCGTCGACGCCCACACCCACCTCGATGCGTGCGGTGCGACCGATGCCGTCACCACCGCCGCGATCGTGGACCGGGCTGCAGCGGTGGGCGTCGGCCGCGTGGTCACCGTCGCCGACGACCTGGACGCGGCCCAGTTCGCGGTGCGGGCCGCGCATTGGGATCCGCGGGTGTTCGCGGCAGTAGCGATCCACCCGACGCGCGCGAACAGCCTCGACGACGCGACACGCGCCGAGATCGAGCGGCTCGCCGCCGACCCGCGTTGTGTCGCGGTGGGTGAGACCGGTCTTGATCTGTACTGGCCGGGCACACTCGACGGTTGCGCCGAACCGGCCGAGCAGGAGGAAGGTTTCCGCTGGCACATCGATCTCGCGAAGCGCCTCGGTAAGCCGCTGATGATCCACAACCGCGAGGCCGACGACGATCTGTTGCGGGTGCTGCACGACGAGGGCGCGCCCGAGACCGTGATCTTCCACTGCTTCTCCTCGGGTCCCGAGATGGCGCAGGCCTGCGTCGCTTCCGGCTACCACCTCAGTTTCTCGGGCACCGTCAGTTTCAAGAACGCCAAGGCATTGCGTGAGGCCGCGCCCCTCGTGCCGCGCGAGCAGGTGCTCGTCGAGACCGACGCGCCGTTTCTCACCCCGCATCCGTTCCGCGGCGCACCCAACGAGTCGTACTGTCTGCCCTACACGGTGCGTGCTCTCGCCGAGGTGCGCGGCGACGACCCGGGCGAACTCGCCGCGGCAACCACCGCGAATGCCGAACGGGTGTACGGACTTTCGTGAACAGGCCCCGTGTCGGTCCCTCGGGCGTGAGACCGTGGACGCATGCACAACTTCGTCTACACGGCACACCCGGCTCGGGTGATCTTCGGCACGGGCACCGCGTCGACGGTCGGCGACGAGGTGCGCCGACTCGGTAGATCGCGCGCGTTACTGCTCGGTGGCGAGCATGTGCGTCCGCAGGCGGATCTCGTCGAACGTGCGCTCGGGCCGCTGCAGGTGGCACGGTTCGACGGTGCGGTGATGCACACGCCCGTCGCCGTGACCGAGCGGGTTCTGAAGTACGTCACCGAACATGAGGCGGACGTGGTCGTCGCCGTCGGTGGTGGATCGACGACCGGACTGGCAAAGGCGTTGGCAGTGCGAACCGGGATCGATCAGGTGATCCTGCCGACCACCTACGCCGGTTCGGAGGTCACGCCCACGATCGGCGAGACCGCTCACGGGGTGAAGACGACGCGGTCGTCGCCGGACATCCTGCCGGAGACGGTGATCTACGACGTGGAGTTCAGTGCCGGGCTGCCGGTGCCGATGGCCGTCACCAGCGCCGTCAATGCGATGGCGCACGCGGTGGAGGCGTTGTACGCAGAGCATGCCAATCCCCTCGTCGACGTCCTCGGGTTGCAGGCGATCGCCTCGATCGGCCGGGGTCTTCCCGCGCTCGGTGTGGACGGTGCGGACCTCGAGGGCCGCTCCGATCTGTTGCTCGCCGCGTGGTTGTCGGGGGTGTGTCTCGGGTCGGTGGGGATGGCTTTGCATCACAAGCTGTGTCATGTGCTCGGCGGGTCGTTCGATCTTCCGCACGCCGCGACGCACACGGTGATGTTGCCGCACGTCATGGCATACAACGCACCGTCGGTCCCGGGGGTGATGGCGCGGATCGCCGACGCGCTCGCCGTGGACTCGGCACCTGCCGGCGTCTACGACCTCATTGTCTCGGCGGGAGGGCCGACGAGTCTTGCGGATCTCGGTATGCGGGAGACCGATCTCGACGGTGCCGCACAGAAGGCGACGGAGAAGGAGTATCCGAATCCGAGGGAGGTGACGTTCGTGGGGGTGCGCCGGTTGCTCGGGGAGGCGTTCGCGGGGTCGAGACCGGAGTGACTCCGACTACACCCTCCGATTAGGTTGAACATACAACCATCGTCCTGATACTTTTGATTGCGTTGTCAACTAGAAGGGGCCTTCGGCCTCGCAACCGAAAGGTCATCTCCGTGAACGCTCCACTCGTCCGCGACATCGGCATCCTGATCGCACGCCTCGGCCTCGGCATCATCTTCTTGACCCATGGTCTGCAGAAGCTCACCGTGTGGGGGCAGTCCGGTACTGCTACCGCGTTCGAGGGCATGGGGGTGCCGGCGCCGTCCGTGAGTGCGTTCGCCGCGACCTGGATCGAAACTCTCGGTGGGATCGCACTGATCCTCGGCGTCCTCACGCCAGTGTTCGGTGTCCTGCTGTTCCTGGTCATGACGGGAGCGTTCTTCATCACCCACCTCGAGAACGGTGTCTACGTGGGCGACGGTGGCTTCGAACTCGTCGCCGCGCTCGGCCTCGGGGCGCTGCTCCTTGCCGCAGTGGGTGCCGGACGGTTCAGCGTCGACCGATTCCTTGCGCCGAAGCTCCCCTTCCTCGCGCAGGCGGCTCCGGCTCGCACCGCTGCGTAGCCGATCCCGATGGTTGCGGCGGCGACTGCCGACCGCAGCCGAAGGGCGTATCGCAGGTGACTCACGGTCACCTGCGATACGCCCTTTTTCGTTCTCTGTTTGCTGCCGGGTTCGTCCGGAGCCGGAAGATCGACAGTATGGGGAGCTGACAATAGGAAATTCATCAATATCCGGGCGTGAGTGTAACTCGGGTCACACATCGTGTGAACAGGGCGGAAATCGCCCTGTTGTAGCAGCCTGAGTTGTTATCGAAAATGACGATTCATAACCGAATAGTTATCAGCATAATTCCAGGTAGAACGCGTGAAGTTGCCATATCAATTTGCTTTCGTTACCGTGCCGTGATCCAAGTCGCCGTCTGTCTGGAATTGTTGTGTCACCCTTCACCAAGATCAACCGAATCAAATCGCCGGTGTTCTTCGCGGTCGTTGCGGCATTGTTCGTAACCCTTGCGGCCGGCGGAATCACCGCACTCGTCAAGCACAAGGACGTCACGCTGGACATCGACGGCGAGCAGCGCGCCTTCGGCACGATGAGCTCGAATGTCGGCGACATTCTCGCCGCTGCCGGCTACGAGGTCGAGGAACACGACGTCGTCGCCCCCGGAGTCGATTCTGCGGTATCCGACGGCGACACCATCGTGCTGCGTCAGGCCCGCGAGGTCACACTCACCGTCGACGGCGGCGAGCGCACCGTGTGGACCACCGCGCTCACCGTCGATGAAGCCCTCGCGCAATTCGAGCTGGGCGACGACGTCTACGTCTCGGCCTCGCGTTCCCACCGCCTGCCGCTCGACGGCACCGAACTCGAAGTCGTCAGCCCCAAGACCGTGCAGTTCGCCGACAATGGTGCACCCGCCGCGCCGGTACGTATCGCGGCCCCGACCGTGGGCGAGTTCCTGAAGGTGCACAACGTTGCGCTCGAACAGTCCGACAGCGTGAACATCCCGGCCGACGCCGCGCTCGACGAGGGAATGGAGATCGTCGTCACTCGCGATCGCATCGAGAGCCGGACCGAGACCCTGCCGATCGAGGCGCCGCAGAACCGGGTCGACGACCCGAACATGACCGAAGGCGAGACGGTCCTCGACAGCCCGGGCGCACCCGGTGAGCGTTCCGTCACCTTCGACGTCCACACCGTCAACGGTGTCGAGGTCGGTCGCACCGAGACGGCATCGACCGTGCTGACCGAACCGCAGCCCGCGACCCTCCGTGTGGGCACCATGCCCAAGCCGGCCGTTCCCGCCTCCAGCCGAGCATCCACCTGGGATTCCATCGCGCAGTGCGAGGCCACCGGAAACTGGGCCATCAACACGGGCAACGGCTTCTACGGCGGCCTGCAGTTCACGCAACAGACCTGGGCCGGATTCGGTGGCACCGAGTACGCGCCGCGCGCCGACATGGCCACCCGTGAACAGCAGATCGCGGTCGCCGAGAAGGTTCAGGCCGCGCAAGGCTGGGGCGCATGGCCTTCCTGCACCAGCAAGCTCGGTCTGCGCTAGGACGGCGTGCCGCCGATTCCGGTGCGCTAGGTTCGCCTCGTGCAAGCAGACGATTCAGACGCCACCCCGGCCTCTCCGCGCGGCCTCGCCGCGTTGCTCGGACCCGCAGAGGTACGGACCCTTGCGGAGGAGTTCGGGGTGCGTCCGACCAAGCAACTCGGTCAGAACTTCGTGCACGACGCCAACACGGTGCGGCGCATCGTGTCGGCCGCAGGAGTGGGCCCCGATGACGTGGTGCTCGAGGTCGGGCCGGGGCTGGGGTCATTGACCCTGGCCCTGCTCGACGTCGTCGACCGTGTGGTCGCGGTGGAGATCGACCCCCGGCTGGCCGAGCGTCTGCCCGAAACTGTCGCTGCGCGCGCCCCACGGCTCGCGGATCGCCTCGACGTCGTGCCGATGGATGCGATGAAGGTGTCGGTCGCCGACCTTCCGTCGCCACCGACCGCGCTCGTCGCGAATCTTCCCTACAACGTGGCGGTCCCGGTGTTGCTGCACCTGTTCGCCGAAGTCCCCTCGCTGCGCACCGCGCTGGTGATGGTGCAGCTGGAGGTGGCCGATCGGCTTGCGGCGCAACCGGGTAGCAAAGTTTACGGGGTGCCGAGTGTGAAGGCCCGGTACTTCGGTACCGTGCGTCGCGCCGGTTCGGTGGGGCGTTCGGTGTTCTGGCCTGTGCCGCAGGTCGAGTCGGGTCTCGTGCGGATCGACCGTTACGAAAACTCGCCGTGGCCCACGGATCCAGCTCATCGGAAGGCCGTGTTCGCCGTGGTGGACGCAGCGTTCGCTCAGCGACGCAAGACGTTGCGTGCCGCGTTGAGCACGTGGGCGGGATCCCCCGTGGAGGCCGAACGGCGCCTGGTCGCAGCAGGTATCGAGCCCGGAGCGCGAGGGGAACGGCTCGACGCGCCCGCATTCGTCCGGCTCGCGTCGGTCGGAAATGAGGGCTGAGTCACCGTGCGTTGGCGCCGTCGAGTGATGTGTGGTCTACTTGCATCTGGTCGTTAGGTAGTGTGTTTGTGGATAGCCCTCGCACATTTCTAGTTGCGAGCGGATGCGATACCACCACGGAATCGTCCCAGCCGTCGAGTGACAGACCCGGAAGCCGATACCGGCTTCCGACGAGACAGGACGGCATCGTGCGTCCTGCCTGCAAGTGAAGGAACAGCAATGGCTGAAGGTACTGTGAAGTGGTTCAACGGCGAAAAGGGCTTCGGCTTCATCGCGCCGTCCGACGGTTCGGCTGACGTCTTCGTGCACTTCTCCGAGATCCAGGGCCGCGGCTTCCGTACCCTCGAGGAGAACCAGCGCGTGAGCTTCGAGATCGGCCAGGGCCAGAAGGGCCCGCAGGCCACCGGCGTCAGCGTCATCGGCTGACACCCGGCTTCTCAACGGCAGGGCCGGCACTCGTTTCGGGTGCCGGCCCTGCCGTTTCACGTCAGGCGCGCGAGTACCTGTCGGCGAGGAGCCGGAGCCGATTGCTCTGTGCCCGGCATGCGTCGCGTAGGCCGGCGGGCTCGAGCACGGTGAAGTCCACATCGAAGGCGACGAGCCATTCGGCGATCCCGTCGAGTGACCGTCCGCCGAGCACGATCGCGCAGGTGTCGGCGTCGATCTGTTCGAGACTTCCCCACCTGTCGTCGACCATCGGGGTGATCGCCTCGAACGGTGCGTGCAACAGCACCCTCGCGGTCACCGGTGCCGCGCCGCGCGAGATGCCGCGCGAGACGAATTCGGCAGCACCTCCCGGCGGAAGCTCTCGCGGAGCGAACCGCGGTCCGGTGGGAATCTTCGGTTCCATGCGATCCACGCGGAACGAGCGCCAATCGTCGCGGGTGAGGTCCCACGCGACGAGGTACCAGCGCAATCCTGCGCGCACCACCCGATACGGTTCCACTTCCCGCCGCGACGCCGTGCCGTCATGGGTGCGGTAGTCGAAGCGCAGCCGCTCGTGGTTGTGGCACACCGTCGTGACAGCGGCGAGCAGTTCCGCATCGACGGCGGAGGCGATCGGACCATTGTCCACGACATCGACCCTCAGAGCTTCGAGTCGGTGCTGCAGCCGTGACGGCATGACCTGCCGTAGTTTCGCGAGCGCGCGCGTCTCGGCGTCGACTATGCCGGTGACCGCGTCACCGGTGCCCGCGCGCAACGCGAGCGCGACGGCCATGACTTCGTCGTCGTCGAGCAGTAGAGGCGGCATCTCGGCGCCGGCACCGAGCCGGTACCCGCCTCCGACCCCGACGTTCGCGTCGACGGGGTATCCGAGGTCGCGGAGCTTGTCGACATCGCGACGTACGGTGCGGGTGGTGATCTGCAGGCGCTCGGCGAGTTCGGCGCCGGACCATTCCCGTCGCGTCTGCAGGAGCGACAGAAGGCGCAGGAGGCGGGCCGAGGTTTCGCGCATGATCAGACTCTGCCACGGATAACGGACAACTTCTGTCCTCGATTGAGGTCGTGGTGGTATCCGCAGCACGAGTAAGCTGTGTATTCGTGCTTTCCGTCGTTCCCGCCTCCGTCACCGTGCGGGCTCCGTCCAAGGTCAACCTGCACCTCGCGGTCGGAGACCTACGCTCCGACGGCTACCACGACCTGCGCACCGTGTTCCAAGCGCTGTCGCTGCACGACGACGTGACCGTCGCCCCCGCCGCCGCCCTCGGTGTCGAGGTCCGTGGCCCCGACGCGGCGTCGGTCCCCACCGACTCGTCGAACCTCGTCTGGCGCGCCGCAGAGATGGTCGCCGAACGCGCCGGACGCGCCCCGGAGGTCGAGATCACCATCGACAAGGGCATCCCCGTGGCGGGTGGCATGGCCGGCGGCAGCGCCGATGCGGCCGCGACTCTCGTCGCCCTCGACTCGCTGTGGGGGCTCGGGGCCAGTCGAGCGGACCTCGACGAGATCGCCGCCGAGCTCGGCAGCGACGTGAATTTCTGCCTGCACGGCAACACCGCACTCGGAACCGGACGCGGCGAGCAACTCGTGCCCGTGCTGTCGCGTGGCCCCTTCCACTGGGTGCTCGCGATTGCGAAGGACGGCCTGTCGACCCCCGTTGTGTTCCGCGAACTCGACCGATTGCGTGCGAACGGCGACCCCCAGCGAGTGGGTGAAGCAGATGGATTGCTGCACGCGCTCGGCGCCGGCGATCCCCGCGCACTCGCTCCGTTGCTCGGCAACGATCTGCAGGCGGCCGCGCTGTCGCTCAACCCGGCGCTGCGCCGAACCCTGCGGGCAGGGGTCGAAGCGGGAGCCCTCGCCGGTATCGTCTCCGGTTCCGGGCCGACCTGCGCGTTCCTCGTCGACGATCAACGCGCCGCCGTCGAGGTCAGTGCCGAGCTCTCAGGCGCCGGGGTGTGCCGCACCGTGCGCATCGCGTCGGGCCCGGTACCGGGGGCGCGCGTTGTCGATCCAACTCGGTCCTGACCCTCGTCCGTTCCCGATACACCGATACACAACTCCGGAAGGCTCTGCACCACGTGGCGAATCTGATCAACCTCGAACAGGTCTCGAAATCCTTCGGTATCAAGCCATTACTCGACGCCGTGTCTCTCGGCGTGGACGAGGGCGAGCGCATCGGCGTGGTCGGCCTCAACGGCGGCGGCAAGACCACGATGCTCGAGGTGCTCGCCGGCCTCGAGGAACCGGACTCCGGTCGCGTCAGCCGGGTCGGCGGTCTGCGGCTGGCGGTGGTGACGCAGCGAGGTGTGCTCCCCGAGGGCTCGACGGTCGGTGACGTGGTGCTCGGCCCGCTCGGTGTCGCCGAACACGAGTGGGCGGGTGATGCGCGGATCCGCTCGGTGCTCGCCGGAATCGGTATCGACAAACTCGGCCTCGACGCCGTCGTCGACGGCCTGTCCGGCGGCGAACGACGACGTGTCGCGCTGGCGGCGGCGCTGGTGCAAGAGCTCGACGTACTCGTGCTCGACGAGCCCACCAACCACCTCGATGTCGAGGGCGTGCAGTGGCTGGCCGAGCATCTGCTCTCGCGGCGCAGCGCGCTCGTCGTAGTGACCCACGACCGGTGGTTTCTCGACACCGTTGCGACTCGCACGTGGGAGGTCGTCGGCGGCAAGATCGAGTCGTACGAAGGCGGCTACAACGACTGGATCTTCGCGCGGGCCGAGCGTGCCCGCCAGGCCGACGCCATGGAGGAGCGTCGACGGAACTTGGCGCGCAAGGAATTGGCGTGGCTGCGGCGCGGTGCTCCCGCGCGCACGTCCAAGCCCAAGTACCGTATCGAGGCCGCGGAAGCGCTGATCGCCAACGTCCCGCCGCCGCGCGATTCGGTGGCACTCGCGTCGTTCGCGAAGCGGAGGCTGGGGCGCGTCGTCGTCGAACTCGAGGATGCTTCCTTGACCACCCCGGACGGCCGCGAGCTCGTCCACGATCTGACGTGGCGGCTCGGACCGGGGGAACGGATCGGTCTGGTCGGGGTCAACGGATCCGGGAAGACGACATTGCTGCGCACACTCGCGGGTGAGCGCGAACCGGCATCAGGTCGGCGTGTCGAGGGGAAGACGGTCGAGATCGGCTGGCTGCGACAGGAACTCGACGACCTGCCCACCGACATGCGGGTGCTCGACGCGGTCAAGGAGGTCGCCGAGCGAATCATGCTGGGCGACAAGGAAGTATCGGCAGGTCAATTGGCGGAGCGACTCGGGTTCACTCCTGCTCGCCAGCGCACACCCGTCGGCGATCTTTCCGGTGGCGAACGTCGGCGCCTGCAGTTGACGCGGGTGCTCATGGCCGAGCCGAACGTGCTGCTGCTCGACGAGCCCACCAACGACCTCGATATCGACACCTTGCAACAGCTCGAGGACCTGCTCGACAGTTTCGCCGGAACACTCGTGGTCATCAGTCACGATCGGTACCTGATCGAGCGCATCTGCGATTCGACGTGGGCGTTGTTCGGCGACGGCAAGCTCACAAACCTGCCCGGTGGTATCGAGGAGTACCTGCGACGACGTGCCGCGATGGGCGACGGCGGGGTGCCGTCGGTGGCGTCTCAGGTGTCGAAGGGCGCCGAAGCGCCGGCACCGAAGCGGGACGGCGCCGCAGAGCGCGCTGCGCGTAAGGAACTCTCACGTCTCGAGCGGGCGATTGCCAAGTGCGACGAGCGCGAATCGAAGCTGCACGTGCAACTCGCCGGCGCGGCAACCGATCCCGAGCGACTCCAGAAGCTCGACGCCGAGCTGCGTCAGGTGGTTGCGGACAAGGAAGCCGCCGAGGAGCAGTGGATGGAGCTTGCCGACACGCTGGACTAGCGGGGCTGAATCCATGATCTTTCCTCTTGACCTCGAGTCTGCTCGAGGTTGCAGGCTGGGTGCAGCCAGTTGGAACACGCCAAGAGGAGAGCAACATGTCTGTCACCCGAACATCTTCTGTTTCATCGACATCCGTGTGGTCACGCGACTACGGGCGTCCCACGATCGTTGTCGCCTCGGTCCTCGTCGCGCTGATCGCCAACCTCGTGCTCTGGTTGGTGGGTCTGCTGGCAGGTGGATCGTTCGAGCACACCGACGCCGGGACGATCGTGAGCGCCGCGCCCGGTGACGTGGTGCTCATGACCGTCGTCCCACTCGCGGTCGGGCTCGCCGTCGCGGCGCTGCTGAGCCTGTGGTGGAATCCGATCGTCCGAATCGCCCAGGTGGTCGGCGCGCTCCTGCCGCTCGCGACGATCGCAGGAACGGTCAGTGCGGACTTCGACGGCCCGAGCATGACGACGCTGGTGCTGATGCACGTCGTCATCGCGGTGGTGGCCGTGCTCGGGCTCGAGAAGATGCGCGATCGCTAGAGGGTATGCGAAGCCCCGGCGCCGAGTCAGGGGGCGCGGGCTCGGGACGGGACGCGGTCACACCTGGAACCAGGCTCTGGCCGCGTCCCGTGACCGGGGCGACGGCGGTCAGGACTGACGGGGGCGTACCACCATGACCGGGCACTGGGCTTGCCGCAGGAGTGCGTTGCTGGTGGAACCGAGGAGCAATCCGGTGAACCCGCCACGACCCCGACTGCCCACAACCAGAAGCTGCGCCTGTTCGCTCCAGTCCTGCAAGCGGGAACGGGGCCCATCGATGTAGAGCTTACGGACGGCGGTGACGTCGGGATAGCGCTCGCGGTACCCGGCCAGCTGCTCGGCCAATATTGCGTGCTCGTTCTCTTCGAGCGACTGCGGGTCGAGTGAGGGAGGAAGCGACTCGAAACTTCCGACCTTCATATCACTCCAGACGTGCACCGCCACCAGGTCGACGCCGCGCCACGACGCCTCCTCGAACGCACAGGCCACGGCGGCCTCACTCAGGGGGCTGCCGTCGGCGCCGACGACGACGGGACGCACGTCGGGTGTTGCGACCGGTTCGGTTCCACGGACGACCACGACGGGGCAACCGGCGTGAGAGGTGACGGCGCTGGGCGTCGAGCCGAGCACGGCCTCGCCGACCCTGCCGTGGCCCGAGGCGCCGAGCACCAGGATCCGCGCGCGAAGGGAGAGTTCCACCAGCCAAGCGGAGCCACCCGTCATCGACGTCGCAGTGGTGATCTCGAGGTCCGGCGCGGTGGAGCGCGCGATCTTCTCGGCGTCCGACAGGACGACACGGGCTTTCTCCTCTGCCCATTCGAAGATCTCGGCGGGCCGGAAGAACGGCATGTCGGTCCACGCTGTGGGGCCGAAGTCCACGGCGTGGACGATGTGTAGCGTCAGCCTGCGTCCTGCAGCCGTAGCCGCGGCCCACCGCACGGCGTGGTCGGATGCGGACGATCCGTCTGCTCCGACCGTGATGTGGTCGTGGTCCTGCGGCACTGCACCATGAGGCTTCACGAACTCGAGGCTATCGTGTGTCCGGTCGCGCGCAGTGGACTTCGGCCCCCGATCCTCCGCGCTGGGACGGTGTCCGATCCGAAACGCAAGAGCCAGAGCGTAATCGAACTGTAATAGAGCTGACCGGCGAGTCTGTCATTCGGACATCGTCCGGCCGTGATCCGGGATAGCCTTGCAGAAGGTACACGGTGATGGGAGATCGGCGATGGATCTGGAGGCGACGGAACAAATCGCGCAGGTCAAGTATCGCTACGCGAGAACTCTCGATACGAAGGACTGGGACGAGCTCGCCGACACCCTGGTGCCTGAGGCCACAGCGGTATACGGCGAACATCTCAGTTTCGAATCCCGCGACGTCTTCATCAACTTCCTCGAGAATACGCTCGGCCTCCACATGGTCACAGAACATCACTGCAGTCACCCCGAAATCCGGATTGACGCGGACGGTCGCAAAGCGACGGGCACCTGGCTGCTCGCAGATACCGTCATCGTTCCGGAGGACGGCATGATCCTGCGGGGGTCGGCGTACTACCACGATCGGTACGTCCGCTGCGACGACGGTGCCTGGCGGATCGCGCACACCGGATACGAACGCAACTGGGAGACGGTCGTATCCCTTGCCGACATGCCCTCGTTCCGGCTGAGCAGCAGTCGATGGACGCAGCTCCAGCAGTCTCCGCGCGCGTCCTGAACCGCACAAGAGTGAGACGTCCGAAAGGAGAGATGTGCATGGCGACCCCCGACGACACGGTGTTCCCCCCGGCCGGTGCGATCCCGTATCTCACGGTGAGGCACGGCCGCGACGCAATCAACTGGTATGCAAGCGCGTTCGGCGCAGTATTACAGGGCGAGCCGATCTTCATGGACGACGGCAGGCTCGGCCACGCTGAACTGGGGTTCCCCACCGGCATGGTCTACCTCGCGGAGGAGTTCCCGGAGATGGGCCTGACCGCACCGGTCGGAGGGGCGTCGTCTGTGAGTCTGATGCTTCCGGTCACCGACACCGACACCGTCCTCGACCTTGCCCGCGCGGCCGGAGGAACGGTCGAACGGTGGATCTCGGAGAATCACGGTCACCGAAACGCCACATTGATCGACCCGTTCGGGCATCGGTGGATGCTCGTCGGTCCGCTCACCGGCGATCCCGCGACCGGCGAACCCTGACCGGCCAAGCCCTGCGCACCGCGCTCGAATCGCACGCGACCGGTAGGCTCCGGCCCGTGAAAGAGTCGTTCATCCGCACGCGTGTCGCCAATGGTCTCGGCGAGGTGCAACTCGACCGGCCCGAAGCACTCAATGCGCTGGACCCGTCCATGATCCGAGACATGCACGATGCGTTGCTGCACTGGCGCACCGACCCTGCCGTCAGGGCGGTGCTGGTCACGAGTAGTTCAGCGCGTGCCTTCTGTGCCGGCGGCGACGTCAAGCCCGCCCGCGATGCGGTCTTGTCGGGCGACTTCGACGCCGTGCGTGAGTTCTTCGCGGCCGAGTACCGCCTCGATGAACTCGTGGCCACCTATCCGAAGCCGTACCTCGCGATTGTCGACGGCGTCACCATGGGCGGCGGGCTCGGTATTTCGGTGCACGGCGCGGTGCGGGTCGTCACGGAGAGAGCGTCGTTCGCGATGCCCGAGACGGCACTCGGTTTCATCCCCGACGTCGGATCGAGCCACTTCCTTCCCAGGCTGCGCGGCACCGCCGTGCGCTGCGACGCCGTCGGAATGTATCTGGGTGTAACGGGAGGCCGTATCGGAGCGGGCGACGCACTCGCGGTGGGGCTGGCCACCCATTTCGTGCCCAGCGTGCGCGTCGGTGATCTCGCCGACCGCATCCGCGCGGGGCACTGGCAGGAGGCCCTCGACGAATTCGTCGCACCTGCACCCGAATCCGAATTGGAACAGCGCTTTGCCGACATCGAGACAGTCTTCGGCGACGGAACCGTCGACGACTTCCTCGGCCGTCTCACGGCCATCGACACCGGTGTCGATCCCGAATGGGCCGAACGAACTCGCTCGGCGCTGCGCACCGCGTCGCCGACCAGTGTTCGTGCCACCGTCGAACTGCTGCGCCGGGGCGCCGAGAGCACCCTCGACGAGTGCCTGGCTCGTGAACTCGAGGTGGCCGTGCGAATCAGTGCGATGCCCGACTTCGTCGAAGGTGTGCGCGCAGTGCTGGTCGACAAGGACCGCGCGCCGCGATGGTCACCGTCGGTGATCGAAGAGATCGATCCGGTAACCATCGCCGCGCTGTTCGGTGACTGATCGTAACGGCCGCGACTGATCGTAACGGCCGCGACTGATCGTAACGGCCGCGACTGATCGTTACGGCAATTGATCCCTACGGCATCAGCGGGCGTATCGATGCGGCGATTGCAGATCGACGACGATCGGCTGACCACCGAGGGTCGCGTGGATTTCGGGCTTCTCGAGGCCGCCGGCCACGAGGTACTCACCGAGAAGTTGTAGCAGTTCGTCGTTGTCGGTGGTGGGATCGATGCCGAGGGACGACCGCGAACCGAGTTCGCCCTGGGCCAGGCGCGCAGCGATCCGGACCGATGCGACACCCATCGAGTTGCGCCGCGCGGGTGCGCCGGACGTCGATGCCGTGCCGACCGGGCTCACTGCGCTGGAAGTGTCGGCGGCCGAGCCGTTCGTGCTGCTCGTGCTGCCGTTGGTGCTGGTGCTCGTCACCGAGGACGTCCCTTCGTTCGTGGTTCCGGCGCCCACCCCGCCGGCCGGGTTGCGGTCGATCGCGTGCACACCAGGCGTATCGCCCCCGGTGAGCACGGTCATGGGTGTGCTGCTCGGGAGCGGCGCGCTCGGCAGCGGGTAGACGAAGGTACCCGACCGCTTCGGTCCCTTCGGTCGCCCCCCGAGCCGAGACTGGCCGGCCCCGGTGGCGCTGGTCTCGGTCGCCCCGCTCTTCGGCAGTTCTCCCGACGGCACGGACGATGCATCGTCGTCGTTCATTGAAAAGCTCCTGAGATCACCCGAGCGTGCGTGCTCGACGGCAGCAAATTACCAGCAGGAGGGTGTCTGCGTCACCCCGTATGTCCGGTATCCACCGTTGGCGGATCAGTCCGTCGCGGCGACCAAGGGCTCGAGGGTGAGATCCGGAAGTTCCTTCTGGATGTACTGCAGTCGCCACTTGTCGCTCACGAGGGCGAGCAACACACCGTCGGATCGCTCGAATACCTCGACGCCGCGTTGACGGTTGAGTTCGACGGTCGACTTCGTATCGGTGCGGCGTGCGAGCGCGTACCCCAGGGGCTCGATCTTCGGTTCGACGTTGTATTCGGCCTTCATCCGCGCCGCTACCACCTCGAACTGCATGGGACCGACCGCCGCCATCACGGGCGACGCATCACCGCGGACGTCGTTGCGGAGGATTTGCACGACGCCCTCGGAATCGAGCTGGTCGACGGCCTTGCGGAACTGCTTGTACTTCGACGCGCTCTCGGCGCGGAGGATCGCGAAGTGCTCGGGCGCGAACGACGGGATGGGCGGGAACTCCACCTTCTTGTCGACGAACAGAGTGTGGCCGGGAGCCAGCGCAGTGGCGTTGACCAGCCCGACCACATCGCCCGGATAGGCGTTCTCGACGGTGGTGCGTTCGCGTCCGAAGACGGTGAGTGCGTATTTCGTCGCGAACGGCTTGCCGGTCTGGGCGTGGGTCACGACCATGCCGCGTTCGAATACGCCCGAGACGACCCGCATGAACGCGAGGCGGTCGCGGTGGGCGGTGTCCATGCCCGCCTGCACCTTGAACACCACCGCAGAGAACGGGTCATCGACCTCGCGGGGCGTGTCGTCGATGGACGTACGTGCCCGCGGCGGCGGGGCAAGCGCGACGAGGGTGTCGAGGATCTGGCGGACACCGAAGTTGAGCATGGCGGATGCGAAGATCACCGGCGACGTCTGACCCGCCAGGAACATCTCCTGGTCGTGATCCTGCCCGCTCGCCGACAGCAGCTCCGATTCCTCGGCGGCCTCCATCCAGGTGTCGCCCTCGCGCTCGAGCGCACGCTCGGGAGTCAGGATCTCCTCGGGAGCGATCTTCGCGCCGCCGGCGGTGCGAGTGAACTTGATGTATTCGATCGCTTCGCCGGCCTTGTCGTCGGAACCGCGCCGCAGGAGACCGCGGAAGTCGCCTGCGATACCGACCGGCCAGAACAACGGCGTCGGGGTGAGCCCGATCCGTTCGTTGATCTCGTCGAGCAGTTCGAGCGGTGTCTGACCGGGGCGGTCCCACTTGTTGATCACCGTGATCACCGGAATCCCGCGGTGACGGCACACCTGGAACAGCTTCAACGTCTGCGGCTCGAGGCCTTTGGCGGCGTCGATGAGCATCACGGCCGCGTCGACCGCGGTGAGCACCCGGTAGGTGTCTTCGGAGAAGTCGGAGTGGCCGGGAGTGTCGACGAGGTTGATGACGTTGATGGTGTCAGCACCGTCCTCCGAGATCGGGGCCTCGGACGATGCGTAGTTGAACTGCAGTGCGGTGGAGCTGACGGAGATGCCTCGGGCCTTCTCCATCTCCATCCAGTCGGACACCGTGGACTTGCGGCCGGCCTTGCCGTGCACGGCGCCCGCCTCCGAGATGACCTTCGCATGCAATGCGAGGGCCTCGGTGAGAGTGGACTTACCGGCATCCGGATGGGAGATGACGGCGAACGTGCGTCGACGTAGTGCCTCGGAACGGACTTCGTGCGCCGAAGCGGGCTTCGACTCGTGCGCCGAAGCGGGCTTCGCGGCGTTGGTGGATTCGCTGGCGGAGGCGGGCGGGGTACTCAACGCGGGAAACCTCTCGAAACTTCTGTCGGGGACTATCGCAGGCAACTCGTCCATGTTACTCGGCGATTCGGTGTCGTTTTCCCTGAGATTCGATCACGTTTCCCGGGAGTGGGTCCCCGGCTACCCGATTCGACGTCACCCTGATTCGTGGGGCCGGGATTTCGCCACGGGGTGGCTCCGCCGTATCGGAACGAGGAGTATTCGTGAGCAGGTTCACTGATGAGATGTACGCGACGGGGCGCGAATGTACGCGGGGTCTGGTCACCGGCGAGCCGGACTCGCCGCGGCGGCAGACCTGGATGCAGATCCACGAGCAGGCGCGGTGCATGGCGGGGCGCTTGGCCGCGAACGGGGTGGTACCGGGCGACGCAGTCGCAATCCTGGCCGGATTCCCGGTCGACATCGCCCCGATCAGTCAGGGTGTGTGGATGCGCGGCGCAAGCATCACGATGCTGCACCAGCCCACCCCTCGTACCGACCTCGACGGGTGGACCCGCGACACCGAGACCGTGTTGCGCATGATCGGCGCGCGGATCGTGGTGCTCGGAGCTCCGTTCGACATCGCGGAACCGCTGCTCCGGGAACGCGGCATCGAGGTCGTCACGGTCGAGGAACTGCGTGCGGGCAGGGCGATCGAGCCCGTCGATACCGTGGAGTCCGACATCGTGCTGCAGCAACTGACGTCCGGATCCACCGGTTCGCCGAAGGCCGTGCAGATCACGCACGAGAACTTCTACGTCAACGCGTACGCGATGTTCGACCGCATCAAGTTCTCGCTCGACGACGACGTCATGATCAGCTGGCTTCCGCTGTTCCACGACATGGGCATGGTCGGATTCCTCAGTGTTCCCATGCAGATGGGTGGCGAGGTCGTCTCGGTCACTCCGCTCGACTTCTTGCGGGCCCCCATGTTGTGGGCGGATCTCATCACCAAGTATCGCGGAACTGTCACGGCTGCGCCGAATTTCGCGTACTCGTTGCTGGCGCGTAAGTTGGCGCAGGCCGAGGACGGTGCGGTGGATCTGTCGTCGGTCAAATGGATGTGGAACGGGGCTGAACCCGTCGATCCCGACACGATGAACGCTCTCGCGGAGTCCGGGGCTCGATTCGGGCTCGACCCGATGGCCCTTGCTCCCGTCTACGGGATGGCGGAGACGACGCTGGCGGTGTCGGTACCCGACCCCGGTCAGGGGCAAGTGCTCGACCTCGTCGACCCGGATCTGCTCGAGTCGGGCGGGATGGCCGTGCCGTCGGCCCACTCGAACGCCCGTCGCATGCCGACCCTCGGGCACCTCGTCGCAGGTCTCGAAGGTCGAGTCGTGGGTCACGACGGGCAGGAACTGCCTCCCCGCGGGGTCGGCATCATCCAGTTGCGTGGAAAGGCCGTCACGCACGGATACGTCACGGTCGACGGGCCGGTACCTGCGCAGGACCGCGATGGCTGGCTCGACACCGGCGACGTCGGCTACTTCACCGAAGACGGTTTTGTCGTCGTGTGCGGGAGGGTCAAGGACGTGATCATCATGGGTGGACGCAACATCTATCCCACTGATATCGAACGCGCTGCGTGCGCTGTGGCCGGAGTGCGCCCCGGCAATGCGGTCGCGATCCGGCTGGATGCGGGCGACAAGCGGGAATCCTTCGCGGTGGCGGTCGAGACCGACCTCATCGACGACCTCGACGAAGTGCACCGTATCGAACACGACGTGGCGCACGCGGTGTGCGCGGAGGTGGGGGCGCGGCCTCGTACGGTTGCCGTGCTCGGCCCGGGCAACATCCCGAAGACGTCGTCGGGCAAGCTGCGCCGCGGCACGTCTGCATCACTGCTTCACCAGTGAAGCGGCCCGTGCGCGCTTTCGGTAGGGGCCACTACCGAAAGCGCGCACGGGTCAGTGGATGCGGTTCTGCGCGCTCTCGAGTCCAAGTTTCAGGAGCAGTTCGACTGCATCTGCGCCCTCCTCGCAGAGCACCCCGAGATCCTTGCGTTCGACAGCGGAGAACGGTTTGAGGACGAAGTCCGCCGGATCCTGACGACCCGGCGGCCGGCCGATCCCCATGCGCACCCGCAGGTAGTCTCTCGTGCCCAGTGCCGAGGACGTGGACCGCAGGCCGTTGTGCCCGTTCTCGCCGCCGCCCTGCTTGAGGCGGATCGTGCCGTAGTCGAGATCGAGTTCGTCGTGGATCACGACGATGTTCGAGGGTGAGACCGAGAAGAACTTCGCCAGGCCCGCGGCAGGACCACCCGACACGTTCATGTACGTGCGGGGCTTCGCGATGATCACCTGCCTCCCGTCGAGGCGGGCCTGCAGGATCTCGGCGTTGCTCTTCTTGTGTGTGCTGAACTTCCCGCCCACCCGGCCGGCCAGCGCATCTGCAACCATGAAACCGATGTTGTGCCGGGTGGTCTCGTACTTGGGTCCGGGGTTTCCCAGCCCCAGGACGAGCACGGTGTCCTCGCTCACGTGCGGGTCCTTCCTCGAACTTCGGGTGGTGGCATCATGCGCGGGTGTGTCCTGCTCGGCAGAACACACGTGCGGCGCGCCACCCCGAAGGATGACGCGCCGCACGAAAGACTTCACTGAGCCCGCACAAGGTTCACGCAGGTGAGGCTCAGGCCTCTGCTGCCTCGTCGGTCTCTTCGTCCACATCGGCGGCGTTCGCCTGAGCTGCGGCCTCGACGATGTTCACGATCAGCAACTCGGGATCGTCCTGCAGGGTCGCGCCTGCGGGAAGCTCGATGCCTCCGGCGAGGATCTGGGTACCGATGGGAGCGCTCTCGATCGACACCGAGATCTCCTCGGGGATGTTGAGGGCGTCGGCCTCGATCTTGATGGTGCTGATCTCGTGGACGACCAGCGCGCCGGAGCCCGCGATGCCGGCGAGGACGACGGGGACCTCGACGGTGACCTTCTCGCCCTTCTTCACGACCAGCAGGTCGGCATGCTCGATGTTGCGGCGGATCGGGTGGGTGGTGACCGACTTGGTGAGCGCGAGCTGCTCGGTGCCCTCGATGTCGAGGGTCAGGATGGCGTTGGTGCCGTGGTTACGCAGGACAGCGGCGAAATCGAGACCGGGGAGCGACAGGTGCTTGGGGTCGGTGCCGTGGCCGTACAGGACGGCGGGGACCTGACCGGCGCGGCGGGTGCGGCGCGCCGCGCCCTTGCCGAACTCGGTGCGGACAGCGGCTACGAGACGGTTCTCGGTGGACATGGTGCAACGGCTCCTACGCTAGTGAACTCTCACGGGTCGGTCTTCTCGGCGAACGCGGGACCGGACACGCGCGGCAGTGGAGCGCTTCTACGCCCTGACGGAGCCGCAGCCGCGTCGATCACGGTGAGCCAGCGATTACGCGGTTCACCCTCGCCGAGACAACTCGACATACGTTACCGGATCCGAATGTGCAATGCGAACGGGCCTCGTCAGATGAGTGAACGCACTGCAACGAGGAAGCGGTCGACGTCGGCGGGGGAGACGAAATAGTGCGGCGACGCACGCACCACGGCATCGAGTTTGCGCTGGGACATATCGAGCAGTGTGGAACTGCGTGAGCTGACGGTGACGGTGATCGACTGCGCGGCCAGCGCGTCGCGCACCGCGGTCGGGTCGATGCCGTCGACGGTGAACGACACGATCCCGTTGAGCCCCGCGCCGCGATCATGCACGGTGACACCGGGGATCCGCTCGAGCCCGTCACGAGTGTGCTCGGAGCGGTAGCCGATGGCCTCCACCACAGCATCGATGCCGAGGTCGAGCAGATAGTCGATGGCGGTGCCCAGCCCCAGCCTGGCCGCAACGTCGGTCTCCCACATCTCGAAGCGCGTTGCGTCGGGTGCCAGTTCGTATGTTTCGGGGGACGTCCACGTCGCGCTGTGCAGATCGATCATCGCCGGCTCGAGATCGGCGATCAGTCGCGGCCGCACGTACAGAAAGCCCGTGCCACGGGGGCCCCGTACCCATTTGCGGCCGGTCCCCGAGAGCGCGTCGACGTCCAACTCGGGGACGCTCACGGGCAGTTGTCCCACCGACTGACATGCGTCGAGCAATACCAGTGCGCCCACGGAATGTGCCGCGTCCGCGACTTCGCGCACCGGATTGACGAGACCGCCGTTGGTCGGTGCGTGCACCACCGAGACGAGCCTGACACGTTCATCGAGCTGATCGTGCAGTGCCTCGACGTCGATGCGGCCGTCGTCGTCGGAGGGAATCACTTCGACGCTCGCGCCTGTCGTGCGCGCGCGGTGCAGTGCCGCGACCGCATTGGCTGCGTATTCGGCTTCCGACAGCAGGATGCGGTCGCCCGGTTCGAGTGGCACCGAGTAGAAGAACGACGTCCACGCCCGCGAGGCACTGTCGGACAGCGCCACGGAGGTGGCGTCGACCCCGAACAGCCGTCCGAGGGACGTCTTGACCCCGGCCAGGTCGTCGAGTCGCTCGTTGGCGGCTGCGTATCCACCGATCTCGGCCTCGCGCCGCAGGTGGGCGACGACGGTGTCGACGACCGGAGTCGGGGGGAGCGACGACCCCGCGCTGTCGAGGAACACCCGTTCGAAACAGCCGGGGGTGTCGCGGCGGGCTTGCTGCACATCGAGCATGGAAGTGGCCTCCATTTCCGGTCGGCACGATCTACGTGTCGAATCTAGTGTGGTCAGTGCGCCGCCGGAGCGTTCTGTGAGCGTTGCGGCGATACGCGCGTTAGGCTCGCTCAGTGACCTGGCCCACCGACGAAGGAGGGTGGATCGAGTGGTGATGGCGATGAACGCGGCGGTGCCGCGCGCCGACGAGGAGCTCGGTCCGCGCGCCTCCGCCGAGGAATACGTACGGCAGGTGAGCTTCCGATTCGGCCCACCGCGGCTGATCGGCGCGGAACTCGAATGGCTGACCGCGCGTGCGGACGGAACCGCGTCGCGCCCGGAACTCGCGTCGATCGTCGAGGCACTCGGACCGCACGCACCGAAGTCCGTCGCCCCGTCGTCGTCGGCTCGTCCGTTGCCGTCGGGCAGCGCGGTCAGTCTGGAGCCGGGCGGGCAAGTGGAGTTGGCGAGCGTACCGTGCACCTCGGCCCGGCAGACGGTGGATCGTCTGGGGGCCGACGCGAAGATGCTGCGGTCGTTGCTCGCGCGCCGCGCGGTGTCGATGCTCGACCGCGCGGCCGACGAGATCCGGCCGCCGCATCGTCTGCTGCGCACACCGCGGTACGCCGCGATGGAATTGCGGTTCGACCGGATCGGTCCTCTCGGGCGGTTGATGATGAACAGCACGGCTGCCGTGCAGGTGAGTGTCGATGCGGGGGTCGACGACGTCGATCTCGCGCGGCGCTGGGAGCTGCTCCACGCGATCGGCCCCGCAATGATCGCGGCGTTCGGGTGTTCGCCCGCGCTGCGCGGCGCTCCGGAAGGAGACTGGGCGTCGCAGCGGATGCGCGCGTGGCTGTCGCTCGATCCCGAACGCACCGAAGTCGTGGCCGATCCGCAGAAGTATCCGGTCTGGGCGCTCGACGCGCCGCTGATGTGTGTCCGAGCGCCAGATCCGGAATGGCACGCACCGCCCGGAGTGTCGTTCGCCGAGTGGCTGAACGGCAGTCTCGACGACGAGCTCGGTCGCCGGCCTACCTTTGCCGACCTCGACTATCATTTGAGCACGCTGTTCCCGCCGGTGCGCCCGTGCGGGCATCTCGAGGTCCGTTACCTGGACGCGCAGCCGGGCGATCTGTGGCAGGTTCCGATCGCAACCATCGAAGCTCTGCTCAGGAGTACCGACGTCATGAAGGAAGCATCGGCGATTGCCGAACCCGTCCGTCAGCTGTGGGGTGAGGCTGCCCAGCAAGGGCTCGCCGCAGTCGAATTACGGGCGGCTGCAGTGGGTTTGCTCTCCTTGGCGGCGGAGTCCTCCCCGGATATGAGGTTCACTACGGCTCTCGACGCCGCTGCGGCGCGCTGCATGCGAGGGCATTCTCCGGGGGTGGCCGAACGGTGAGGATGCTGCGCGACCGTCTCGAACGTGATCTGGAACGCGCTCGTGCTCGGACATGTGCGCTCACGAATGTCGACGATGCCGAACTGACGCAGCAACATTCGCCGTTGATGAGCCCTCTGGTGTGGGATCTCGCGCACATCGCGAATCAGGAGGAGCGCTGGCTACTGCGTGAGGTCGCGGGGTACGGCTCGGTGCGTGAGGGGATCGACGAACTCTACGATGCGTTCCTGCACCCTCGTGCGGGGCGGCCCGCGCTTCCGTTGCTCTCTCCCTGCGACGCGCGCCGCTATGCTGATCAGGTGCGCGATCTTGCACGAAACATATTGTGGCGAAACAATTTCAATACCGAGCTCACCCGCGACGGTTTCGTCTTCTCGATGATCGCGCAGCATGAGCAGCAGCACGACGAGACGATGCTCGCGACCCATCAATTGCGCTCCGGGCCTCCCGTACTCGAAGCGCCGGAGGCGCCTCGGGCACCGAAGATTCCGGAAGCGGAGCGGGTGTTGATCCCGGCGGGGGAATTCGAAATGGGCACCTCGGCCGATCCGTGGGCACTCGACAACGAGAAGCCGGCGCATACGGTGCATGTGCCCGCCTTTGCGCTCGACGCAGTGCCCGTCACCAACCGGGACTTTGCCCGATTCATCGACGACGGCGGCTACCGGCGCCGCGAATTGTGGAGTGACGCGGGGTGGGCCCATCGCCGCGACGCAGGTCTCGAGGCGCCGCAGTTCTGGTATCGCGACCGCGACAGACGTTGGTGGCGACGATGTTTCGGCCGTACCGCGGAAGTGTGCCCCGATGAACCGGTCGTACACGTGTGTTTCCACGAGGCCGACGCCTTCGCGCGCTGGTCCGAGGCGCGCCTCCCCACCGAAATGGAATGGGAGAAGGCTGCGCGGTGGGATCCCGAGACAGGGCGTAGTCGCCGGTATCCGTGGGGCGACGACGACCCCCGTCCGGAACACGCCAATCTCGGCCAGCGGCACCTCGGCCCCGCAGTGGTGGGGGCCTATCCGGCGGGGGCATCGCCGCTCGGCGTGCATCAACTGATCGGCGACGTGTGGGAGTGGACGTCGTCGGGTTTCGAGCCGTACCCTAGCTTTCGCGCGTTTCCGTACCCGGAGTACTCGGAAGTGTTCTTCGGCGGCGACTTCCGCGTCCTCCGTGGTGGTTCCTTCGGGACCGATCACGTGGCGTGCCGTGGAACCTTCCGGAACTGGGATCTCCCGATCCGCCGTCAGATCTTCGCCGGGTTCCGCCTTGCACACGATGTGCCGGGGTCGGCGGAGGTCTCGAATGTGTAGACACCTGGGGTACCTCGGCCCGGTCGAGTCGGTGGCGTCCGTGCTCACCGACGGCCCGAATTCGCTCCTACGGCAATCTTGGGCTCCTACCGACATGCGAGGCGGTGGCACCGTCAACGCCGACGGTTTCGGCGTCGCGTGGTGGTCGGACGTCGGTGTCCTCGGTCGCTACCGTTCGTCGCAGCCGGTCTGGTCGGATCCGTTCGTCACCGAAGGGTTGCCCACGATCCGGTCGGACGCTGTGATGATCGCTCTCCGGTCTGCAACGGAGGGTATGCCGGTGGAACGTAGTGCCAGCGCGCCGTTCTCGGATGGGCAGTGGGCCTTCAGCCTCAACGGGGTCGTGCGCGGCTGGCCTGGCTCACTGGTCGGTCTCGCGGAGAATCTCCCCGTGTCGGAACTGCTCGAATTGAACGCCCCCACTGATTCCGCTGCGTTGTGGATGCTGTTGCGGTCGCGACTCCGTTCGGCGGAGCCGGAGCCCGCGCTGATCTCACTCGTCCACGACGTCCTCGCACACGCGCCGGATTCCCGCTTGAACATGTTGTTGTGCAACGGGAGTGGTATGTGGGCGACCGCGTGGTATCACTCCTTGTGGACGCTCGTGGACGAGAACGTCGCGATTGTGAGCTCCGAGCGTGTCGACGACGACCCGCGCTGGCAGGAAGTCGCCGACAAACACCTCGTCAATGCCATGCCCGGCAAGCTCGTCGTCACTCCCTTGGAGGTGTCTGCTACGTGACTACCGATGTGTTCATCACGCCCGAACAATTGGACGAGACCCTGCGTGCTGATGCGCGCAGTGGGCTCACGTCCACCCCGAAACGCCTGTCGCCGACATGGCTGTACGACGAGCGGGGAAGCGAGCTGTTCGATCGGATCACGTCGCTGCCCGAGTACTACCCCACCAGGACCGAATTCGCGTTGCTGCAGAGCCATGCCGCAGATATCGCGGAGGCGGCGAAACCCGAGATGCTGGTGGAGCTCGGATCGGGTTCGTCGGAGAAGACTCGTGTGCTGCTGGACGCGCTGAAACCGTACATTCATACGTATGTCCCGCAGGATGTGTCCGAGCCGGCATTGACCGCCGCGGTGCGTCGCCTGTCCGTCGACTATCCGAACCTCACGGTGCGCGGCGTGGTCAGCGATTTCACCGACTCCCTCGAGCACTTGCCTGCCTGCGGACATCGCATGGTTGCGTTCCTCGGCGGCACGATCGGCAACTTCGCGCCGGCCGAACGCATCGAGTTCCTTTCGCACCTCGGGACGATCCTGCACACCGACGAGTGGTTACTGCTCGGCGCCGGTCTTGTCGTCGATCTCGATGTGCTGATCCCGGCGTACGACGACGCCGCTGGTGTGACGGCCGAGTTCGACCGCAATGTGCTGCGCGTGGTGAACCGCCGACTCGGCGCCGATTTCGATCCCGACAAGTTCGTGCACCGTGCCGTGTGGGACGCGGAGAACGAATGGATCGAGATGCGACTCGAAGCGACCGAGGCGATGACGGTGCACGTGCGCGATCTCGATCTCGATCTCGACTTCGCCGCTGGGGAGCAGATGTGCACCGAGATCTCTGCGAAGTTCCGGCTGGAGGGGCTCGGTAAGGAACTCGATGCAGCGGGGTTCGCGCTCCGGCACGAATGGATCGATCCGGACGGAAGGTTCGTGCTTCTCGCCGCATCTCGGCGGTGACGCTGTCGGGTCACGTTTCCTGCACGATGCCCGTGCTGTTGCCTCGATGCTCGCGTGGGGATTGCCCGTAGGTTGTGCGGAAGAGTCTCGAGAAGTGCGCCGCGTCGGTGAATCCCCAGCGGCCGGCCAGCGTCGTCACTGTCTTGTCCAGCAGTTGCGGGTCGGCGAGGTCACGCCGACAGTTGTGGAGACGACGCTGTCGGATCCAGCGGGAGACGCTCTCACCTTCGGACTCGAAGAGCTTTCGAAGGTATCGCGCGGAGATATGATGTGCTGCAGCGATACTGGTGGGGCCGAGGAGTGGATCGGCAAGATGATCATCGATGTAGCTCTTGATGGTGCGCACCAATGCGCCTCGAGGCGTCTCTGGTGACGGTGCGGTATCGAAGTCGAGTTCGTCGGACACTGCAGCCGCGAGCATGTCGAGCAGTCCTTCACACAGGAGTTGGTTGGCTTCCGGCGTGCGGTTGTGCACGCGCCGGGCCAGTTCGGTGATGAACGGACCGATCAGTCGGGGGAGGCTGTGATCGCCGGGAATCCGCTGGCCTGCGATCCGCTTGACCGACCGCTCGGGGATGTCGAGAAGTGCGCGCGGGAACATCAGCACCACCATGGCGAACGGGCCATCGAGGCGAAGGTCGTACGGACGGGTGGTGTCGTAGATAGCGAGATCGCCGGGGATGAGTGTGCTGTCGTGTCCGTCCTGGCTGAGTGTGGAGTGGCCGGCGAGCTGCATTGTCATCTTGTAGAGGTCGGGGTCCGCGCGCCTGATCATGCGTTCGGTGCGGTGGACGACGTGTGCGTCGGCCGTGATCTCGGCCAGGCGCACGGCGCCGAGGGTGGCGACGTGGAGGTTTCCTCGGAACGTCGCACGGTCTCCATCCTCGGCGAGTACGGGAACGAACGTCTGCGACAGGTCGTCGCGGAACAGGTCGAATGATCGGTCTCGACGCGTGGGCGTGTGTCGGGGTGTGACCGCTAGGGCGACCATCGCTTCTCCCGTCCGTTCAGGTCTCGAGGTGAAGACGCTCACCACACATCGTGGAAGGTTTGATTAAATCAGCGTACCTGAGATCGGTCGAGTTGGGGAGACCCAGGGTGACCCGGCTGGCGGGAGAGTCGAGACCGCTGGGGTTCCGGTGCGCATGTGCCGCGGGAGTCAATACCGGTACCGAGATCGACAAGAGTGACGACAGCAACGCTGGCACGATCGAACGGAGTGCCGCACTGTCACCCACACCGCGACAGCGAGCCGCACTGTGACGGTCGTGCCTGATACGGCGCGTGAGCACGCCGAAGGCGATCTTCATGAACGGCCACTCATGGCCGTGTGAGACATTGTGGAGGACGGATACGTGTATTTCTCGAATCGAACTACCCCGCGGCTTCTCACAGGGCTTGCTCCGATAGGCCGTGTCGTCCTGGGCCGAGGACCGGCGTGATGGACGCGCGATCCGCTCGTTGGTGCGCGGCGCTTCGCCAGAGGATGGCGATACCCACATTGCTGATGTCGTCGGTTCTCATGATGTCGACTGCCTGCGGGTTGTCGAGTGAACTGCAGGCAGTCGAGAAGAGTGCAGCTGCCGCAGTAGATGTCATCAGGCCCGAGGTCTTCGCCGAGGTCGGTGGTCCGGAGGTGGCGTTTGCGGGCGATTCTGCCTGGCCCCAGGCGTATCTCGAGGGACCGGCCTTCGACCGGGGCGGCGAGAATCTCTACTTCACCGAGAACACCAAGGTCTACCGCCTCCGCATGTCCGACAAGACGCTGGATGTGGTTGCCCGGTTTCCTGGCGCTGCCCTCTCGTCGATCGCCATCAACGCGAACGGCCGGCTGTTCGTCGCCGCCATCAGCGACAATGCCCTGGGCGGTGGAGGACGACTGTTCTCGATCAATCCGGATGGTTCCGACTACCGACTCCTCGCTGCCAGCACGAGGGAACATCCGATCAACCCTGACGACCTTGTCTTCGACGCGAGCGGAAACCTCTACTGGTCGGACTTCCGCGGCGACGCGTTGCGGTCGGAGGGGCACATCTATCGAACGTCGGCTGACCTTCAGACCACCGACGTAGTGGTGGACGGAATCACACAGCCCAATGGGATCGCGCTGACGCCCGACGGTAAGCACTTGGTGGTGAACGAGTTTCCCACGGGTAGGATCCTGACGATCGACCTGAACGAGGACGGTTCGGTGGCCGATGGCCCATTCGGGCGCGACATTGCAGCCATCCATCATTTCGACCCCGCGGTGCTACCGGATTCGAACGAAGTGGATCGTGACGGCAACATCTACGTGGGCTCGTTCGGGAAGGGCGTCGGATACGTCATCGACTCCTCGGGCGTGCTCGTCGCCGATATCGTGTTCCCTGACCCGGAGGGGTACAACCTCGTGTGCAATTTCGCGATCCGCCCCGGTGCCACTGACGCGTACGCGGTGGCCTCCGGTCCGAACGGATTGGTCATCTATCGTTTCGAGGCACTTGCGCCGGCCGCCGAACTGTATTCCCAGCAGTAACTTTCCTCGCCGACGATCGGTGCCGTCCAACCAGCGCCCGGACTCCGGGCATCGTGCTATTTGCGCTCGACTACGGCATCGGCCCTCTCGTTCACCACAGCCACCCACCGAAAGGACAACGATCATGCCCTCACTGTTCGATCCGCTCCGACTGCGATCGTTGGAGATCATCAACCGCGCTTGGATGTCACCGATGTGCATGTACTCGAGCGACTCCCACGGCGCGGATGCGGGAGCACCCACCGACTTCCACTTCGCGCATCTCGCTGCCCGGGCGCTCGGCGGCGCCGGCCTCGTCATGGCCGAATCGACGGCGGTGTCCCCGGACGGGCGGATCTCGCTCTACGACACCGGCCTGTGGAACGACCGCCAGGTCGACGCATTCGCCCGGATCACCGGGTTCCTGCGCGACCGAGGGTGCGTGCCGGCCGTGCAACTCGGCCACGCGGGACGTAAAGCCTCGACCGCCGCTCAGTGGGACGACGCGACCTACGTCACCCCCGAGGAGGGTGGCTGGCAGACCGTCGGTGCGGCACCCGTGCCGTACCGCGATCATCCAGCGCCGCGCGCGCTGACTCGACACGAGATCGAGCGGGTCGTGCGTGACTTTGCAGCGGCGGCCGGCCGCGCCCGCGACGCCGGGTTCCAGGTCATCGAACTACACGGCGCCCACGGGTACCTCGTGCACCAGTTCCTGTCGCCGGCGAGTAACACCCGCACCGACGCCTACGGTGGAAGTTTCGGCAACCGCATCCGTCTCGCACTCGAGATTGCTGAGGCAACTCGTGACGTGTGGCCGGAAGAGCTGCCGATCCTGTTCCGGCTCTCCGCGACCGACTGGCTCACCGAGAACCCCGAGGACGAGCGCGTGGGTTGGACCTTGGATGAGACCGTCGCGCTGGCCGCCGAACTGAAGGCCCGCGGTGTGGACATGATCGACGTCACCACCGGGGGATTGGTGCACGACGCCAAGATCGAGGTGGGGCCCGCCTACCAGGTACCTTTCGCACGTGCGATCCGAGACGGTGCCGACCTTCCGGTCTCCGCGGTCGGATTGATCACCGAGCCTGTGCAGGCCGACGCCGTCGTGACCAATCAGGATGCCGACGCGGTGCTGCTCGGCCGCGAACTGCTGCGTAACCCCAACTGGCCGCTGCATGCTGCCGCCGAACTTGGTGCCGTACCGCGATGGCCCCTCCAGTACGGCTGGGCTGTGTGACCGTTGTCGGGGGACTCTGGTTGTCGGGGGGACTCTGGTAGTCGGGGGACTCTGGGAGCCGCACGCTCAGAATCGTTTGACCGCGTCGCGAGCGGCGGATCCGGAGGCGAGTTTTTCGAGCAGTCCGATGAGGACGAGTTGTTCGGGTTTGGTCAATGCGGCGGCCCACGCCTGCTCGCGCCGGTGGTGGTTTGTGTAGGCGTCGGCCAGCATCTCGCGCCCCTTGTCCGATAGTGCGACGTGGATCGCGCGGCCGTCGACGGGGGATGGAGTGCGGACGACGAGTTCGTCCCGGTGCAGGGTCTTGATGAGTGCGGATACCGCCGAACGACTCATGCCCGATAGTGCAGCTACGGTCTTGGCTTCGCATGGGCCGGTAAGGCGGAGGACGAACAGCACGCGGAAGCCGGGCCAGGTCCACCCGCGGGGGCGGTGCACGCTGGATTCCAGGTCGTAGACGAGTGCACTCGTGATCCGGTGCAGTTCGAGCACCAGCCGCATCGCGGTCGTGTCCAAATCGGGGAACTCGGCCTGGGCCTTGTCGACTGCGTAGTCGACGAAGGTGAGGAAATTCAGCGTCGACGGGTCCGGGAGTTGCTGCGCCATGCACCGACGATAGCGCCGAACACTCCCAGTTTTTAATCAAACCCTTTTCTTTATGTGTGGCACCAGTTACAGTGATGGCAGCACATCAATCAAACCTTTGACTAAGTTGGGTGGTTCCGAATGTCCATTTCTTTCGCTTCCTCGGCCGACCTCGGTGAGAAGGAGCAGACCCTCGAAGTCCTCGCCGACGGTGTGTATGCCCTGACGGCAGAAGGTGATCCGAACATCGGCGCGATCGAGGGCGAGGACTTCCTGGTCTGCTTCGAGGCGCTTGCCACACCCACCGCGGCGCGCGAGTGGCTCGCACGGCTGCGCGAGCACACCGACAAGCCGGTGCGCTATCTGGTGCTCTCGCACTATCACGCGGTGCGTGTGCTGGGTGCCTCCGCATACGATGCCGAGGCGATCGTTGCGCACGAGTCCACAGCAGCCTTGATTGCCGAACGAGGACAGCAGGATTGGGAATCCGAATTCGGTCGGATGCCCCGCCTGGCCAAGGATCCCGACTCGGTCCCGGGCCTGACGTGGCCGACGCTGACCTTCGCAGACCGGCTCACGATCGACCTCGGAGGTGACCGCGGCGACCTGGTGCTCGAGTTCCACGGCCGTGGCCACACCGAGGGTGACATCGTCGCCTGGCTGCCGCAGCAGAAGATCCTGTTCGCCGGCGATCTGGTCGAGGCGCAAGCGGCGCTCTACACCGGTGATGCGTTCCACCGTGATTGGTCCACGACCACACTGGACAGATTGGCGAACCTCGAGGCCGAGATCTTGATCGGTGGGCGCGGCGCGGTCTCGCGCGGCCGGGACGAGGTCGATGCCGCCATCGCCCAGACTCGGCATTTCCTGTCGGTGATGCTCGCCGAGGTCAGTGCGGTGCAGCAGCGCGGCGGCACGCTGAAGGAAGCGTTCGAGGCGACCCATGCCGCCCTGAACGAGCGCTACGGGCATTGGCCGATCTTCGAGCACTGCCTGCCCTTCGACGTATCCCGCGTGTGGGATGAACTGTCGGGGATCGAACGACCGGTGATCTGGACCGCCGAGCGGGACCGCGCCGTGTGGGCCCAACTGCAGAGCTGACCCGACCGATTTCGAGCGAACAAGGGCAACATGATGACCATCCACGAAACACCAGGCGCGGTGGCGGTACTGGGTAACGGCCCGGTCGGGCAGACCACGGCACTGCTACTGGCCCGCTGGGGCGTCCGGGTGTTCCTGCTCGACGGGCGCGCCGGTCGGGATCCGATCGGCTCCAAGGCGATCTGCCAGCAGCGCGACGTCCTCGACATCTGGGATGCCGTCGGCGCCGGCAGCCGGATAGCTGCGGAGGGCCTGACCTGGGAACTGGCGCGCACCTTCCACGGCGACACCGAACTGTTCGCGCAGGCCTTCGTCGACCACGGCCGCTCCAGCTTCCCGCCGTTCGTCAACATCTCTCAGACCCGCACCGAACAGTTGCTCGATGAGCGCATCGCCGCCACACCGTTGATCGACGTGCGGTGGGGGCACCGCATCGAGGCGGTCCGTCAGGACGGCGAGGCAGTGCATATCGAGTGCGTCACCGATCAGGGTACTGTCACGGTGTCCGCCGACTACGGCGTCGTCGCCCTCGGCTCCGGCGCACGCGACATCCGGGCGCAACTCGGGGTGAGCTTCGACGGGCGCTCGTTCGACGACAAGTTTCTCATCTGCGATATCGAGGCCGACATCCCCGACTGGGCCAACGAACGCCGCTTCTACTTCGATCCGGAGTGGAACCCGGGCAGACAGGTGCTGATTCACCCGTGTCCGGACTCCACGTTCCGCATCGATTGGCAGGTCCCCGGTGACTACGACCTCGACGCCGAGGAGTCAACTGGTGGCCTCGATTCCCGGATCAGGGCGATCGTCGGTGACCTCGACTACCGTATCGTCTGGAAATCGGTGTACCGCTTCCACTCCCGCATTGCGGACAGCATGCGGGTGGGGCGATTCCTGCTCGCCGGCGACGCGGCGCACATCGTGTCTCCGTTCGGTGCGCGCGGGCTCAACTCCGGGGTCGCCGACGCCGAGAATGCCGCCTGGAAACTGGCCTACGTGCTGCACGGGTGGGCCGATGACAGCCTGCTCGACACCTACCATGACGAACGGCACAGCGCCGCACGCGAGAACCTCGCCGTCACCGGGGCCACCATGGACTTCCTCGTGCCCCAGGACGAGCTGCAGGCACGTACCCGCGAAGAGGTCCTCACTGCCGCCCGCAGCAACGCCGACGCCCACCATCGGGTCGACTCCGGACGCCTCGCTGAACCCTACTGGTATGTCGATTCCTCCCTCGTGACCCCGCACCCGGCGCGGCCGTTCGCCGGTCGACCCGATCGTGGTCACACACCCGCCCCCGCACCAGGTGTGCTCGTCCCTGACGTGCCGATCACCCACAGCGGCCGGTCGACGCGGCTACGGAAGATCGCACGCGACGGGTTCTTGCTGCTCACCATCGACTGCGACGATGCGGCCGAGTTGGCCGTGCTGGCGGACGCCCCCCGCGTCACAGTGGCGGCGATGAACGACCTCGATCCGACCGGAGCGCTCGCGACCACATTGGGAGCCCGGACGCACGAGGTGTGGATCGTGCGCCCCGACGCTTACATCGCCGCCGTCCTCGACGCACCGGACGTCGACGAGACACATGCGGCGCTCCGCCGCAGTCTCCACGCCGAACCTGCGGGCGCCCCTGCTGTGGCGCCGCACGTCTGATCGAAAGGAAGTCCCAGTGGCGAACATTGCCATCATCGGTGCCAATGGCACCACCGGATCCCGAACCGTAGCCGAGGCGATGGCCCGCGGTCACGTCGTGACCGCCGTGGTTCGCGATGCCGCGAACCTCACCGACGCCGATCCACGCGTGACCGTCAAGGTCGGCGACGTTCTGGATGTGCACGCGATCGTGGCTGCCGTCAAGGGCCAGGACGTGGTTGTCAGCGCGGTCGGCGGCGGTGACGGCCCCGGCAATCAGGCGATCGTCGAACCCGCCGCGCGTGCCCTCGTCGAGGCGATGCGCGCCCTCGGCGATGACGCCCCTCGTCTCATCACGGTCGGGGGAGCGGGATCGCTGCGTACTGCGAACGGGCAGCTGGTCTGGGATGCCCCAGGTCTGCCCGACGACCTTCTGTTGACGATGCATGCCCACGGGGATGCGCTGGATTACTACCGGACAGTCACCGATGTCGACTGGGTCAACATCAGTCCCGCGGCGAAATTTCTGCCCGGCCGACGAACCGGAACCTACCGCGTCGGCGACGACGATCTGATCACCGACGAAGCAGGCGTCAGCGCGATCTCCGTCGAGGACTTCGCGGTCGCCGTTCTCGACGAGATCGAACACCCGAGGCATGCCCGTCAGCGGTTCACCGTCGCCTATTGACGTGACTACGGCGCAACCTGCGGTGCGCTCTCCGAGATGCTGTGCCACCGGAGTCAAGATTGGTACCGGGAACGGCAAGAGTGACGACAACAACAGTGGCACGATCGGATGCAGTGGGTCACCGTGGCGGATACGGCGACAGCCGGGCGCAACAGCGCCGGACCGGATCGTCGGGAATCTCGAGGAATTCGTAGGACCGCCCGCAGTCGGTGTCATTCCGCGGGAGCCCGTTACAGATACCGCATCGTGAACAAGGAGATGAGATGACTCAATCGCAGTCGGTGGACAGCCCCGGGTGGGTCGGAGCAACGGGTTCGTCGACGTCGGTGTATCGGCAGCGGATCTGTCGGCCCCAGAGGTGAAGGATCGACTTCTGGTACTCGACGTGATCAATCGGTACGGGTGGAGCTACGACGAACGCGATGTCGACTCGTTGCGACGCACTTTCGCAGACGATGCGGTGTTCGACGGGAACGTCGCCGGTTCCGTTCCCGTCGGGCCCTACGAGGGCCGCGACGCGATCTTGGTCTGGCTCGAGGGCCACATGGCGGCCCAGGCCGAGCAGCGCCGCCACTCGCTCCTCAACCCGGTCTTCGTCTCCCAGACCGAGTCGTCCGCCGTGGTGAACACCTACCTCGTGCTGACTGCGGTCGCCGACGGGCAACCACGGTTGGTGACCACGGGTTTCTACAAGTTCGAGCTGGCGAAGCGGAACGGTGTCTGGGTGATCGCTCGCGTGTTCGGTGGCTTCGACAGCCCGTTCTGAGCCGAGGATGACGACAATGATCAACCCCGCCACCGGCGTCCTGTTCGAGCCGTACTCCATTCGGAACCTGACCCTGAAGAACCGGCTGGTTCAAACATCGATGTACAGCTGGTTCGCCACCTCGGAAGGGGAGGTCTCCGAACGGCACTTCGCCTACATGACCGAACGTGCCCGTGGGGGTGCGGGACTCATCATGGTCGAGAACACGTGCGTGGACTGGGCGACCGGGCGCGGTTCCGGCATCCCGATCCGCATCGACGAGGACCGCTTCATTCCCGGACTCAACGACCTGGCCAACGCACTGCATCGCGAGGGCGCCAAGATCGGCGTGCAGCTCTATCACGCCGGCCGGCAGAGCGACGCCCGTGCACGCCTGGTCAAAGCGGGCATCGCGACCGACGAGCCGGCACCGCTGTCCGCGTCGGACGTCACGTCCACCGCGATCGGCGACCAGCCGCGCCCCATGAACACCGGCGAGATCGACGACATGGTGGAGAAGTTCGCCGCCGCCGCGCTTCGGGCGGTGAACGCGGGTATCGACGTCATCGAGGTGCACGCCGTCCACGGCTACCTGCTCACTCAGTTCTTCTCCCCGCAGACCAATCACCGCACCGATGAGTACGGTGGCAGCCTGGAGAACCGCGCGCGCTTCCTGCGTCGCATCGTACGGCGGGTCCGTGAGGTCGTGGGCCCGGACTACCCGCTCATCTGCCGCTTCAGTGCGGACGAACGCGTCCCCGGAGGTGCGTCGATCGAGGACAACCTGCAGTTGGCCCGATGGCTGTCCGACGACGGTATCGACGTGTTCAACGTGTCGGCGGGAACGTACGAGGCCCGACAGTGGATCTATCCTCCGGCAGGGGTCGAGCCCGGTGTGCTGGTTCCGCTCGCGACCGCGGTACGGCAGGCGACAGGCAAGCCGGTCATCGGCATCAGCCGCCTCGGAATGGATTTGGACAGGGCTGCGGGTTTCGTGGCTTCCGGTGCCATTGATCTGGTCGGGATGGGGCGCAGTCAACTCGCGGATCCGTTCACCGTCGCCAAGACACGGCAGGGCCGTGCCGGGGAGATCCGGCCGTGCATCGCGTGCGCAGAGTGCGCTCGCGAGTTCATCGCCAAGCAGAAGCGAATGCAGTGTGTGGTCAATCCCGAACTGGGCAACGAGTTCCGTCGCACGCTGCGGCAGAGTGGGCCGAAGCGTCGCATCGCGGTGGTGGGTGCAGGCCCGGCGGGCATGGAAGCCGCACGTTCGGCGGCGCTCCGCGGGCACGACGTGGTGTTGCTCGAGGCCGAACACGAGGTGGGTGGTCAGTTGCGCCATTCCACACGTCCCCGGTTCCACCACCGTGAGATGTCGGCCCTGCTGGCGTGGTGGAAGGGTGAACTGGAGCGGCTCGAGGTTGACGTCAGAGTCGGTACTCGTGTGAATCGGGCTATGCTGCAGGAATTCTCGGCTGATCAGGTGCTCGTTGCGTCCGGGGCGCTGTGGGAGATTCCGCAGCATCTGCTCGAGGTGTTCGGTCCGGGGCCCACCTCACACGACGTGTTGCTGGACCCGACGCAGGTCGATGGATCCGTTCTCGTCGTTGGTGGGACCGAAGCCGGCCTCAATGCGGCGCTGGCGTTGGCCGAGGTGGGCCGGGACACGACACTGGTGGAGCCGGCGGTGATCGGTGCCGAGATCAGCGACCTCATGCGCAACGAAATGCTGGACCAGGCGCGCCGTGCCGGTGTGCACCTGATGGAGGGGTCGACCGTGACGTCCGCCGCCCGCAATGGGATCGGCTGGGAGGTCGAGGTGTGTGGGCCCGACGGCGTCACCTCTCTACCTGTCTCGAACGTGGTGGTTTCCGCCGTACCGAGATCCGGCGTGCAACAGTGGGAGCGCACAGAAGAGCTGCGCTTCCTGGGCAGTGTGGCCACCCCGGCCGGGCGCCTCTATCAGGCGACCCAGGACGGGTTCTGGGCAACAGCCGATATCTGATCACCGGGTGGGGCCCGATGACGATCACGACACAGTGTCGACCATTGCCGGGGCGATGATGCCGATTGGAAATCGGCACCGCCTCGACGGAGGAGTACAACATGAACCGATTCGAGAACAAAACGGTGTTCATCACCGGGGTCGCCCGCGGTCAGGGGCGCAACCATGCCGTCAGATTTGCCCGAGAGGGTGCGCGGATCATCGGTGTCGATCTCGCTGGACCGGCCGACACCACCCACTATCCCGGGGCCACCGAGGCAGACCTCGACGAAACCCGTGAACTCCTGGCTGAGATGGGGGCCGAGTTCCGGTTGCGCCAGGCCGATGTGCGCGACCTGCCCGCGCTCGAAGCCGCTGTCTCCGACGGGCTCGACAGCTTCGGCGCCATCGACATCGTGCTTCCGACCGCCGGGATCACGTCCCTCGCCGCGACGTGGGAACTGACCGAGAATCAATGGGACGAGATGATCGCGATCAACCTCTCCGGGGTGTGGCGCACCTTACGCGCGGCACTGCCCTCGATGGTGCAGCGGAATGGCCCGGGTGCGGTCGTTCTCACCGGTTCGGTCGCCGGCATCATCGGGATGCCGTATCTCGCGCACTATGCCGCCGCCAAGCACGGTGTCAACGGTTTGGTGAAGTCGCTGGCGAACGAGCTTGCCCCACACAGTATTCGCGTGAACAGCGTCAACCCGACCAATGTTGCCACTCCCATGATTCTCAACGAGGCGACATACCAACACTTCCGCCCCGACGTCCCCGGTGCGACTCAAGAGGACGCGATCAGCGCGTTCTCCTCCTACAACCTGCTCGACACGCCCTGGGTCGAATGTGACGACGTCAGCAACGCCGTGCTCTGGCTGTGCTCGGACGAAGCGCGGTACCTGACCGGGGTGACGCTTCCTGTCGACACCGGGACAGTGGTGAAATGGCCCGGTGCATGAGGACAGCCTGTGACGCCGCAGCACACCGGAAGGACACTACAACCCGCGGGAGACGACCGCGTGCGTGACGCGGTCGTCGATCGACGAGACCGGGGCTTCGCGTCCCACCCATCCGTCGCCACCGAAGTAGGTCTCGATGATCTTCTCGGCGGTGCGGGTCGCGAGAGCCTGAGTGGTCAGGGTCGGGTTGGGGCCGCCCAGGCTGTTCGGGAGCGCCGAGTTGTCGGCGATGTAGAGACGCTTGACCCAGCGTGCTTCCGCGGAGGAGTCCAGGATCGAATCCTTCTCGTCCACACCCATTCTCATGCTCGACTGTGCGTGCAGGATCAGGGGCGGCCAATCGCAGCGGTGCACCGACTTCGCGCCCGCCGCGCGCATCAATTCGACGGCCGTGCGGGTGCAGTATTCCCGGTTGCGTCGGGTACGTTCTGATCTTTCACGGTGTCGTACCGTCACCCGTGGAACCACGCCGTGCTCGTCGGCCGGAAGCAGACCGGGCACGCTCACCCGGTTGCCGGGCTCCACGTCGTCGTCGGTGATCACGAGGGCGCCGAGCACCCGGTCGGCGTCGGAGAGAGTGGTCAGCAGATCGCGACCGACCAGCCGGCCGAGGCTGTCGGCGCCCGCGGCATCGACCACACCGCCCGCACGACCGTAGCCGTGGATGCCCGAGTCGCTGAAGCCCAGGGAGTACGCGAGCAGTGCCGGCGGCATGCCTACCTGCTCGATCGCGCCGTATCCCGGAAGGTCGACGCGCGCATTGGAGCCGGCACCTCGCGTCTCTCCCGTGTACTCGTCGAACACTCCGAACACCGCGTCCATGTGATGGTCGGTCAGCCCGCGACCCACCCACTCGTCCGGGTCGGGGAGTTCCGAATTGAGCCACAGCCGCGGCGATTCGATGGCCCCTGCAGCAAGAACGACGACGTCGGCCTCCGCTTCGTGTTCCTCGCCGTCGGCGGTCCGGAAACGCACGCCGTGGGCGATCGTCTCCCCGTGGACCTCGTGGACGAGGATCTTCGTGACCCCGGCGTCGGTCATGAGAGTCACCGGCCTACCGTGCGGAGACCAGGCGTCGGCGGTGAGCATCATCGGCACATACGAGTTGTCGGTGGAGCGGCGGGCCTTCAGATTCCGCGGCGCACCCAGCGGCAGGTAGCAGCCCTGGTAGCAATGCCCACACATGGTGCAGCCGCGAGCCTGAGGGTGATGGAGCAGTGCGGGGTCGCGGGTGCGTCCGGCCGTGCCACCGGGTTGCAGGATTGCGTTCTGCTGCGCGCGATGCGCGGCTCCGGCGATATCCGGCGATGTCAGGTGGGGGAGACCCAGTGCCGCGGCCCCGCGCAGGAAAATCTGCTCCTTCGTGCCCATCGGCGCTGTCTGCACAGGCAGTGTCGCCTCGACCCACTCGTAGTAGCGGCGCAGTTCCCCGTATCCGAACGGGAACAGGTGCTCGGTGTCGTACATTTCGCGGTCGGCGCCGTCGTATCCCTGGAAGACGCCGGGCACCGCGCGGGGTGAGTTGCCGAAGTAGTGCAGCGTTGCGCCCCCCACACCGGAGACCTGCCACACGAACGAATTCTGCGGCAGGTCGCGCAGCCACGGGCCCTTCGACCGGTCGCCGGGGCCTTCGCGGAGAAATCCGGTGATCGGGTTGTTGGCGTCGTTCTCGAAATGCGTCCACTGATTCTCCGGGTCGTCGAAGCGTGGCCCGGATTCGAGTACCAGCACGTCGAGACCGTGCGCGGCGAGCTCTTTCGCGACGACCGGTCCGCCACCACCGGCGCCGATCACGATCACATCGGTCAACGTCATCCCTCCAATCGATCGACGCCGCCGTAGTAGCCCTGGAACTCGTCCCACCCGTCGCTGGCGCCCTCGTATCCGGTCAGCTCCCAGCCCGCCGGGCGGCCGGTCAGCGCACGAAGGTCGCCATCGAACGCGGAGACCTCCGAGTAGGCGACGAACGCGGCGAGCGTGGGAATGGCATTGACCGCGTATTCGATGGGGCGACCGGGGAACTGCGGCTCGGTGTCGAGGAGTTCGAACACGTGCGCCTTGGTGGCGTACGACAGATTCGCAAACGGCGATGCGAACGGTCCCGCCACGGATGCCGGTTCGGCCGTCACCGCGAACAGGTTCACCAGCGCTGTGATCGCCGACGTGCCTGTGACGTCTATGCCGAGCATGTCGATCAGGGGGATCGGGACGGCGAGATCGAAGGTGTGTTCGAGCGTTTCGGCGGCACCCGGTGTGACTCCGCCGGGCACCTCGGTCGACACGCCCTGGTGCTGCGAGTACGGGTCGCTTCCGGGCGCTACGAACGCGAGGATTCCGTTGATCGTGTCGCGGACGGAGCCACTCGTCGGCGTCGGTTGTGCCCGGGCCTCGCCGGTGAACGACCAGGCCACTCCGACCAGCGCCGCGCCTGTCGCGACGACACCCCCCAGGAATCGTCGTCGACTCCACGGTGCATTCGTCTCCATGCCACTTCCCTCCCGGTCCGGGCGAAGCTTACGGAACTTCGCGGGGGATCTCCGGGAACGGCGTGGCACGCTCGGACGAGCGAGAGCAGTGCGACGATCCGAGCCGTACGGTGACCGTCTCGTCCGGCGCTCGGAATGCCCGTGCCGAGCGAGGACGAATTTCGGGCAATGGGTTAGGTTGGTGCCGTCGTCCTTGGCGATCAGTTGACGATTACTTGGGAAGTCGGTGGTCGGCGTGCTGGGAGTAACGCGTTCGATGGCCGCTGCCGTCATCGCGGGCGTTGTCGTGCCGTCGGCTTTGACGGGATGCGCGACCGTGCTGGCCGGAACGCCGGTGGAGCCTCCGCCGACCCACGTCGACTATCTCGCCCCCAACACTCACAGTCGCTCGATCACCCCATCCGACAAGATGCTGCTCGAGGTCGCGGAGCGGCTCCGACGCCTCGATCCGTGCGGGCTGCTCTCGGAACCTGTGGTTGCCAGGTACGGCGAGGTGCGTCAGTTCGGGCCGCAACAAGCGCTCGACACGTGCACCGCCGTCGCGCATCCGTCCGGGGGTTCGAAGTACGACGAGTTGGAGGTGACCATCGACCTGTCGCCAGTGGTGAATACCGATGGTGAGCACGATCTGTCGTTCGGCGACACCGAGGTGTATCGGACCACGACCGCGCACGACACCTCCCTCGGCTGCACATTGACCTTCGGGCTCGACATCCCCGTCACGGTGACCGCCGACGCGACCCCACCCACGCGGTTCGCGACGATCGCGGTCGCGCAGTACCGCTCAGAGGCAACGGGTGGCGAGAGTGTGCCGGTGTGCGCGGTCGCGGCCGATGTCCTGTCGGAAACGTTGGCTCTTGTGCCCACGCTGCCGGCGCGGCCGACCAGCGGCGCGGGCCGAATCCGGCTCGCAGCAGCCGACCCGTGCGAAATCGTCGGCAGCTTCGCACCGGACGAACTCGTCGGGTGGGAGATCGGCAGCGACCCGTACCGGTGCGTCCTCACTCCGAATCAGGACGGAACGACGCCCACCTGGAGCATCCACTACGGGCTCGAACCCGAATTCGTGCCGAGGGAAGGTGACGGCACCCGTGAGGTGACGTTCGACGGCCTGACACTGCATGTCCGCGAGGAAGGCGACTCCTGCCGCATCTCGACGCCCATCGAATCGGTGATCGACACCAATCGGCCCGGTGTGGAGCGTCACAACAGGTCGCGTGGCCGCAACGTCCCCTCGGTGATCCTGATGAGCGACACCCCGACCTGCGGCGACCTGGTTCCGCTGACGGTCGACATCGCCGACGGGGCCCTTACTTGACGGCGCTGAGCCGAGCCTTTTCCAGCGCAGCGAGTGTGCGTAGCACGGTCGCCTTCTGCTTCTCGAGATCGCTGCGGCGAGCGCGGGCCGCAAGACCGGACTGCTCGGCGACCGACGCGAGTTGCGAATCGATCGTGGCGAGTTGATCGAGCAAATTGAGTGCGCGACTCTGGATCTCGTCCAGATCGACGCTCGTGGTTGCTGGGGCCGCGGTGGTGGTACGGCGCGGAGTCGATGACTGCGCACTCGACGAGCGCGGCGCGGAACTCGACTTGGTCGCCGCGGGCTTGTCGGCGACGATGGCTGCAGCGCGGGGACGCAGAGCCTTGCGGACGACGGCGGGGTCCGGCAGTTCGTCGAGGCGGATGTCGTTGAGGGCGCGGCGCGCATCGCGTGCGGCGACTCGGTGCTCGTGCTCTTCTTCGTCGTCGGACTGCAGTGTTCCGCCGATGGGACGCAGACCGTAGGTGCCCATGAACCGTCTCGCCTCGTCGATCACAGACTCGTGACGGTGGCAAGTGGCGCAACGGGGTTCGTTCCGAAACTCCTCGACCGAGTCGGTGCCACCGCACCACACGCACGCGCCGGGCGACCACCTTCGCGCAATCCGATTTGTCGGGGTTTCCATGGGGGCCTCGAGAGTCTGCGCGTCGATCACGAGGAGCCACCTTAGGTCAAACGCACCGGACCCGGTCGACCGGGGTCCGATCCGACCTGCGATGTTTCCCAGTGGCGTGACGAAGATCATCCGTGCGCGTGCGGGGTCGGCCGGGCGGCGTGACGGTGACGACAAAGTATTGCGCCGCACGGCATTTGCATACCGATCGGTTTGCCCGGTGGTCGGCCTGCCCCGGCGGTGGTCGGGCCGTCGCATACGTGAGGGAAGGCACGCATCGGGCCGCGTACCCGGCCGTCGTGGACGGCCATGTACGCGGCCCGGATTGCTGTGCTGTGTTGTCTTCGCCGACGTCGAGCGCCGGAGGAGGAGCGCTGGACACTTCCCGTCGGTGTGCTGCCCTGCGCCGGGCAGAACGGTTCGAGAAAGTGTCAGGCGACGCCGTTGAACAGCGACGTGACGGAGCCGTTCTCGAACACCTCGCGGATCGTCTGGGCAAGCAGCGGCGCGATCGAGAGCACGGTGAGCGAGTCGAACTGCTTCTCTGGCGGGATCGGCAGCGTGTTGGTGACGATGACCTCCTGAGCGCCGCACGCGGCGAGACGCTCGGCGGCCGGATCGGAGAGTACGCCGTGCGTGGCGGCGATGATGACATCGCCCGCGCCGGCCTCTCGCAGGATCTTGACGGCGCCCGCGATGGTGCCACCGGTGTCGATCATGTCGTCGATCAGGATGCAGGTGTGGCCCTCGACTTCGCCGACCACGCGGTTCGACTTCACCTGGTTGGGTACCAGCGGGTCGCGGGTCTTGTGGATGAACGCGAGAGGAGCGCCCCCGAGGATGTCGGCCCACTTCTCGGCGACACGCACACGACCCGAGTCGGGCGAGACCACAGCGATGTTGTCGACGCCGTACTTGCCGCGGATGTATTCGGCGAGCTGACCCTGCGCGTGCATGTGGTCGACCGGGCCGTCGAAGAAGCCCTGGATCTGATCGGTGTGCAGGTCGACCGTGATGATGCGGTCGGCTCCGGCGGTCTTGAGGAGGTCGGCGATGAGGCGTGCCGAGATGGGTTCGCGACCGCGGTGCTTCTTGTCCTGGCGGGCGTACGGGTAGAACGGCAGGATCGCGGTGATGCGTTTGGCGGAGCCACGCTTGAGCGCGTCGATCATGATGAGCTGCTCCATCACCCACTCGTTGAGTGGGAAGGGGTGGCTCTGCAGCACGAACGCGTCGGAGCCGCGGACGGACTCCTCGAAGCGGACGAAGGTCTCGCCGTTCGCGAAGTCGCGGGCGGTCTGCGGGGTCAGGGGGACACCGAGTTCCTTAGCGACCTGCTCTGCCAGCTCGGGGTGTGCCCGGCCGGAGAAGAGCATCAGGTTCTTCTGGTTGTCGATCCAATTGGTCACTGGTCCTGGCCGTCCTTCTGGCGCTCGTTCTCGTGCTGTGCTTGCTGTGCGTGCTCTGCTGCCTCGGCAGCTGCGGTCCCAGCGCGGTTTCGCTGGACCCACCCCTCAATATTGCGCTGTGGCGCGCCCGACACTGCCAGTGCCCCCGGCGGAACGTCCCGACGCAGCACCGTTCCGGCGCCCGTGTAGGCCCCGTCACCGACGTTCACCGGCGCTACGAACATCGTGTCGGAACCCGTGCGGACGTGCGACCCCACCACTGTCCGGTACTTCTCCACCCCGTCGTAGTTCACGAACACGCTGGAGGCTCCGATATTGGAGTGTTCGCCGATCTCGGCGTCGCCCACGTAGGTGAGGTGGGGGACCTTCGAATACGCACCGATCTGCGCATTCTTGGTCTCGACGAACCCGCCGAGCTTGCCGTGTGCGCCCAGTTCGGTGCCGGGACGCAGGTAGGTGAACGGGCCGACGGTCGCGTACGCGCCGATCGACGAGCCGGATCCGTGGGTGCGGATCACCGATGCTCCCGAGCCCACCTGCACATCGGTGAGCGTGGTGTCGGGGCCGATCTCGGCATCCTCGGCAATGACGGTGCGGCCGCGGAGATGGACGCCGGGATACAGGGTCACGTCGGGGGCAAGGACGACTTCGACGTCCACCCACGTCGTGGACGGGTCGAGAACGGTCACGCCGGAGCGCATCCACTGTTCGAGGAGGTGCCGGTTGAGTTCGGACGTCAGCGCGGCGAGCTGTACGCGGTCGTTGACGCCGGAAACGCGCATCGCATCGGCGGTGTGTACAGCGCGGACGACGTCGCCGTGGCCGCGGGCGATGCCGATCACATCGGTCAGGTACAACTCGCCTTGGGCGTTGTCGGTGCTCAGCTCGCCGAGCGCCGTCCGCAGCCGTGCGACGTCGAATGCGTACACACCGGAGTTGACCTCGCAGATGGCGCGCTCCGTGGTGGTGGCGTCCTTCTCCTCGACGATCGACGCCACCTCGCCGTCGGTGGTGCGGACGATGCGTCCGTAGCCGGTGGGCTCGGTCACCGTCGTGGTCAGGACGGTGACCGCTGCGGGCTCGGGGTCGGTATGGGTTTCGAGGAGCTCGCCGATCGTGTCGGCGTCGAGCAGCGGCACGTCGGCTGCGGTGACGACGACGGTGCCGGTGAAGTCCTCGGGTAGCTGCGTCAGGGCGCACTGGACGGCGTGACCGGTACCGTTCTGGGAGTCCTGGATCGCGATGGCGACGGTGCGTCCGAGTTCTTTCGCGATGTCGGTGACAGCCGCCTCGACGCGTTCGCGTTCGTGACCGACCACCACGACGAGGTGGGTTGGATCTGCGGCGGCGGCAGCATGCAGAGAATGTGAGAGCATCGAGCGGCCGCAGAGAGTGTGCAGGACCTTCGGGGTCTTGGATCGCATTCGCGTTCCCGCTCCGGCGGCCAGGACGATCATCGCGGTCTGCACTTGCATGTAGCTCCCTCGGCGCGGCGTACCCTGCGCACGCCCCGACGACGTGCGCACTGGAGCTCGACGGCTCCGGCAAATGTCCCCCGCTCCGCCGCCAGGACTCGAACCTGAACTATCTGAACCAAAATCAGAGGTGCTGCCGATTACACCACGGCGGACTACGGCATCCCCGGAACGCGGGCCCCGGACGTGCGCCCCTGATCCTCGCACGAGACGGTACGGAGAGCGAATGTGGGGGTGGGTCGAATGTGCGGGGTGCGACGTCGTGGGTGTCGTTAGGGTGGTCGGGACAAGCCGGAGAATGGTGCCGTTGGGAAGGAGCCAGGTGTCGCGATCATCGCAACCTTCCGCTGAACGGAATCCGCGTACCCGCATGACCGGTACTCAGCGGCGTGAGCAACTGATCGAGATCGGTCGCGCCCTGTTCGCCGAGCGTGGATACGAGGGTGCGTCGATCGAGGAGATCGCGCAGCGGGCTCAGGTATCCAAGCCTGTCGTGTACGAGCACTTCGGAGGTAAAGAGGGCCTGTACGCCGTGGTCGTGGATCGGGAGATGACGATCTTGATGTCGATGGTCACCGAATCCCTGACCCGCAACCGCTCGCGTGTGCGTGTCGAGCGTGCCGCTCTCGCGCTGCTCACCTACGTCGAGGAGCGCACCGAGGGTTTCCGCATTCTGGTGCGCGACTCGCCGATGGCGGCAGAGGAGGGCACGTACTCGAGTCTGCTCAACGAGGCCATGCGCCAGGTCGGGCAGTTGCTCACCGGAGACTTCTCACGCCGGGGTCTCAATCCCGAGCTCGCGCCCTTGTACGCGCAAGCGCTGGTGGGCATGGTTGCGACGACGGCGACCTGGTGGCTCGACGAGCGGACGCCGTCGAAGGAAGTGGTGGCCGCGCACCTGGTGAATCTGTGCTGGAACGGGCTGACACGCCTCGAGGCCGATCCCGCGCTGGGATCCGACTGATCGTCCTTCGCCTGATCATGTTCGGTCGCCAGAGTGCATACAGCGCATCGTGTCCGACTCGGGACCTACGTCACCTGCATGCAGTCTGTCCGGCGGTGTTACGGTAGGTGAGTTGTCGTTCAGACGGAGTGATAGCCGAGTTGAGGTAAGGCGAGATTTGCTGTTTCGGACTTGCCGTCGGCTTTGGTAGTTCAGGTATGCCGGGGTCGTTGAGCGAGGGAGGTCACGCCGATGCCGCGTCAGGTTCGAGCGGAAGCGACGCGTGAGGCCGTTCTCAGTGGCGCAGCGGAGATCTTCGTGCGGCTCGGTTACGCCAATGCGAGCCTCAACGAGATCATCGACGAAGCGGGTGTGACCAAAGGCGCATTGTACTTCCATTTCAGCTCCAAGGAAGATCTTGCCCGGGGTGTCATCGACGCCGGTGTCGAGAGATTCGGCGTCGCCGCGAGCAACAAGATGGCGCAACGCGCTCCAGCACTCGAATCAGTCATCGAGGTCTCCGTCCTCAACGCCACGTTGTCCGAGTCCGACCACGTCGTGCGCGCGATGTTCCGGCTGGTCGTGGAGATCGGCGACTACCGCGGCGTCGAAGCAGTGCCGTTCGATCGTTGGATTGCGTCGATGCTGCAACTCATGGCACGAGCCCGCGAGGAAGGCGACCTCGTCGACACCGTCGACGTGGAAGCGGTTTCTCTGTTTCTGCTGCAGTCGTTGATCGGAGCACGGACGGTGTCCGAGGCGATCGGGCGTGCGGATCGGCTGAGTGAGCAGATCGAATCGATGTGGTTGATCCTGCTGCCCGCGCTGGTACCTGCCGACAAGCTCGGATACTTCCTGCAGTTCGTGTCGCGCAGATTGCGCGTCTCGTAACGTGCCGTTGCGTGCAGCACGCATCGAATGACAGCATCGCCGCCGTGACCTTCGGACCTTTCGACGCACCTCAGGCCCCGAAAGCCCTCGCGCGCGTGATCGACCTCCTCGGACCCGACGCGGCGATCACCCTCGCCGCGGTGCCCGCGCTCCTGACGGTGCGGCAGGCGGCCGACGTTCTCGGGAGTTCACGGCACCACATTGCACACCTGATCGATTCCGGTGCGCTGTTCGCCGAGTTCCACGGACTGCACCGCAGGGTCTCGCGCGTGGACATCCTGGCTCTCGCCGACCGGCAGAACCGGATCCGCACCGAGGTCCTCGACAGCCTGGCCGAAATGTCGCACCGAGAAGGGCTGTACGACGAGTTCTGACACTGTTCGGTTCGAAGGAAGCGGAGACGACTGTGCCGGTTCGGGTGGTTTTGGGCGCTACGGCGCTGGTTCGTCCACGAATCCGTGATGTCGCGTTGGCTTTTGCTGAAGACGGTCACTGTCGACCGTTCTGGAGCGACGGCATCATCGCGGAGGTGGATCGGAGATTGCCACCAGAGCTGCCGCGGGCTGCCCGAGACTATCTCTTTGCGGAACTCGAGCGTGCGTTTCCCGAGGCTCGGGTCACGTGGCCGGCCACGGTATTGCGTGAGGTCCCGTATGTCGTCGGCCCCGCAGAGACCCATGTGATGTCGGTGGCGTTGCTCGCCCACGCCGACGCCGTGGTCACCGAGACAGCCGTCCTCGCGGACGCACTCGAACGGATCGATGTCGAGTCGTGGACCGTCGATGCCTTCGTCACCTTCGTCCTCGACGCGGCACCCGAAGCCGCGCAGCGCACGCTGATGCGGTTGGTGCGCCGCAGATGGTTGCCGTCGCAGCCCGGGGCACCGGAGACCGACGGACCCGATGACGCCGAGTTGCTGAGCCGGCTTTCGGGGTGGGCTCGGCGCGCGCTCGGCGACAGCAGCGCCGACCTGCTCGCCGCATACGCCGCCGATGCGCGGTTCCGGGAGCGGTAGCAACCGCGCAGCGGGACGCCGGTCGGCGCAGTTCGTCCCTATGCCGTCCGCGCATGTCACTCCCACGGCATAGACTCGTCACGGTCTTCGTCTCACACCCAGGAGCGCTTTCCTTGTCCGCTGTGTCCCCGGCCGCCACCCCTCTGTCCGGATTGGCGCGGATCGCGCTGGCCGACGACCAGTTCCGCACGGTCGCCGAACTTGCCGGATCCGCAGAACAAGCTCTGGTCGCGCCGCCCGCCGTGCGCCCGTTCGTCGCCGCTGCCCTGGCCGAGAAGGCGCCGCTGCTCGTCGTCACCGCCACCGGTCGCGAAGCCGACGACCTCGCCGCCGAACTCGCAGAGATGCTCGGTCAGTCCGTCGTGCAGTTCCCGTCGTGGGAGACGCTGCCGCACGAGCGGCTGTCGCCGAGCGCCGACACCGTGGGCAAGCGACTCCAGGTGTTGCGCCGGCTGGCGCGGCCCGACGACCGCGAACTCGGCGCCGAACTGCGTGTCATCGTCGCGACCGTGCGTTCGCTCGTGCAGCCCATGGCGCCGGGTCTCGGCGAGATCGAACCGGTCACCCTGCGAGTCGGCTCCGAGCACGATTTCGATTCCCTCGTCGAGCGGCTCGTCGAGCTCGCCTATGCGCGTGTCGACATGGTGGGTAAGCGCGGTGAGTTCGCGGTGCGCGGCGGCATCCTCGATCTCTTCCCGCCTACCGCCGACCATCCCGTTCGTGTCGAGTTCTGGGGCGACGAGGTCACCGAGTTGCGTCCGTTCTCGGTCGCCGATCAACGATCGATCACCGACGTCGAGGTGTCCACAGTCATCGCCACTCCATGCCGGGAACTACTCCTCACCCAGACCGTCAAGGAACGGGCGGCGCAGCTTGCGAAGGACAATCCGGCCGACGCATCGCTCGTCGAGATGCTCGACAAGATGGCCGGAGGTATTCCCGTCGAGGGTATGGAGGCTCTCCTGCCCGTCCTGCAGCCCGGCGAACTGCAACTGCTCACCGATGTCCTGCCGTCCGGCACGCACGTGCTGCTGTGCGACCCCGAGAAGGTACGGACCCGCGCGACCGACCTGGTGCGCACCGGCCAGGAATTTCTCGAAGCATCGTGGACGGCCGCATCGATCGGCGGTGCCGCACCGTTGGACGCGAGCAACCTCAAAGGTGTCGACGGTAAGCCGATGGACCTCGCGGCGTCGGCCTACCGGTCGCTGCGGCAGGTGCGCGACACTGCGCAGGCGAACGGCACCCCGTGGTGGACGCTGTCGCCGCTCGCGTCGGGAGCCGATACCGAAACGGTGCTCACGGTGCAGTCGGCCCCCGAGGTGCGCGGTTCCGAGGAACTGCTGTCGATGCTGTTCGTGAACCTGCGCGCCCACGTCACCACCGGTGGACGCGCCGCGATCGTCGTCGCCGGTACCGGCACCGGGCTGCGCATCCTCGAGCGGCTGAAGGAGAACGAGGTCCCTGCGGCCAAGCTCGAACCCGGAACCGAGCCGGTCCGCGGGCAGGTCGGGGTCATCAAGGGTGCGCTTCACGAGGGCCTCGTGCTCGCGGGCAACGGCGACAACCAGGTCCCCGGACTGGTACTGGTCACCGAGGCCGATCTCACCGGCAATCGCGTCACTGCCACGGAAGGCCGCAAGACCCCGGTCAAACGCCGTAACCAGGTCGATCCACTGGCACTGACCGCCGGTGACTACGTGGTTCACGACCAGCACGGCATCGGTCGGTTCGTGGAGATGGTCGAACGCACCGTCGGCGGTGCCCGCCGTGAATACCTCGTCATCGAGTACGCCGCGAGCAAACGCGGCCAGCCCGGCGACCGGCTGTTCGTCCCGATGGAGTCGCTCGATCAGCTCTCCCGCTATGTCGGCGGCGAGTTGCCCGCGATCAGCAAGCTCGGCGGGTCCGACTGGGCAAACACGAAACGTAAGGCCCGCAAAGCCGTTCGGGAGATCGCCGGTGAGCTCGTACGCCTGTACGCGGCGCGCCAGGCCTCGCCCGGACATCAGTTCGGCCCCGACACCCCGTGGCAGAAGGAGATGGAGGACGCCTTCCCCTTCACCGAGACGCAGGATCAGCTCACGGTGGTCTCCGAAGTCAAGAACGACATGGAGAAACCTGTGCCGATGGATCGCGTGGTGATCGGCGACGTCGGTTACGGCAAGACCGAGATCGCTGTGCGCGCGGCATTCAAGGCCGTGCAGGACGGCAAACAGGTCGCGGTGCTGGTGCCCACGACCCTCCTCGCGCAGCAGCACCTTCAGACGTTCACCGAGCGCATGGCGTCGTTCCCCGTGGTGGTGAAGGGGCTGAGCCGCTTCACCGATGCCGGCGACTCCAAGGAGATCCTCGCGGGCATGGCCGACGGTGAGGTCGACATCGTCGTCGGCACCCATCGCCTGTTGCAGACCGGGGTGCGCTGGAAAGATCTCGGTCTCGTCATCGTCGACGAAGAGCAGCGATTCGGTGTCGAACACAAGGAGCACATCAAAGCACTGCGCACCCACGTCGACGTCCTCACGATGTCCGCGACCCCGATTCCGCGCACTCTCGAGATGAGCATGGCGGGGATCCGTGAGATGTCGACGATCCTCACTCCACCCGAGGAGCGGCACCCGATTCTGACGTATGTGGGCGGGTACGCCGACAAACAGGTGGCCGCGGCCATCCGCCGGGAGTTGCTGCGCGACGGTCAGGTGTTCTATGTGCACAACCGGGTCAGTTCGATCGAGAAGGCCGCCAAGAAGATTCGCGACCTCGTCCCCGAGGCACGTGTCGTGGTGGCGCACGGGCAGATGAACGAGGACATCCTCGAGAAGACCGTGCAGGGATTCTGGGAACGCGAATTCGATGTTCTGGTGTGCACGACGATCGTCGAGACCGGTCTCGATATCTCCAACGCCAACACCCTCATCGTCGAGCGGGCCGATGCGCTCGGCCTGTCGCAGCTGCACCAGTTGCGCGGCCGCGTCGGCCGGTCCCGCGAGCGCGGTTACGCGTACTTTCTCTACCCGCCGGAAAAACCGCTCACCGAAACGGCATACGACCGGCTCGCGACGATCTCGCAGAACTCCGACCTCGGTGCAGGTATGGCCGTCGCGATGAAGGACCTCGAGATTCGCGGTGCCGGCAACGTGCTCGGCGCCGAACAGTCCGGTCACGTCGCGGGCGTCGGATTCGATCTGTACGTCCGGCTCGTCGGCGAAGCAGTGGAGGCGTTCCGCGCCGCAGCCGACGGCACGCCGATCACGACGGACGAGGCACCGAAAGAGGTGCGGGTCGATCTTCCTGTCGACGCGCACATCCCCGCCGATTACGTCACCTCCGACCGTCTGCGGCTCGAGGCGTACCGGAAGCTGGCTGCCGCCGGCGACGACGCAGCGATCGGTACGGTCATCGACGAACTCGTCGACCGCTACGGCCCGCTGCCCGAGGAGGTGTGCCGGCTCGTCTCGGTCGCGAAGCTGCGGTTGCTCGCTCGCGAGTACGGTCTCGAGGAGGTGGCGGTCACCGGTACGCAATTGAAGCTCTCGCCGATGGAGCTTCCGGATTCGAAGCAGATGCGACTCAAGCGCCTCTACCCGACGGCGCAGTACCGTGCCACGAGCGGCATCGTGCAGTTGCCGTTGCCCCGCACCGGTGGCATCGCATCCGACCGCGTCCGCGATGTCGAATTGCTCCAGTTCATCGCCGATTTCCTGCTTGCGATGGACGGGAAACCACAGGGTTCGGTGGATGTGCGGGTCGAGGCCGGGGCACAGGTGTGAGCCGGCAATGACCGGTACAGGAGACGCGCTGAGCATAGCCGCTGAGGTGATGGACCGGCTCTGGTCTTTCGGTGGGTGGGAAGTCAACCAGACACACGAGAGTCTGCGGCGGTATCTCGTCGAAGAAACCTACGAGGTTCTCGACGCCATCGACTCCGGTGACCCCGGTGCCCTCCGCGAAGAACTCGGAGACCTGTTGCTGCAGGTGCTGTTCCACTCGCGGATCGCGGAAGCCGCGGGGCAGTTCACCGTCGACGATGTCGCGGCGACGCTAGTCGCAAAGCTGGCTGCGCGGAGTCCGCATTTGACCAACGGGCACACCGGCCCGCTCGAGGTGGCCGAACAGGAGGCGGCATGGGAGGCGGCGAAGGCGCTGGAGAAATCGCGACCGTCGTGCCTCGACGGCATCGCCATGACGCAACCGGCACTCGCGTTGGCCGACAAGGTGCTCGAGCGGGCGCGACGGGCGGGGGTTCCGGACGATCTCGTGCCGGATGCTCTCGGGTGCGTTCGTATCAGCGAGTCCGGCGATACGGAAGCGACATTCCGCAGCGCAGTATTGGAGTTCGCCGCGGCGATCCGTGCGGCAGAGAAGTCGGCAGCGGGTGGTGATGAGGCCGCTCCCATCCTCGATGCGGGAGGGTGGCGTCGTCACTGGGGGCGCTGAATACGGGTCGATCGGCCTCGTGTTCTCCCACTGAAAGAACGCGCAGATTATTTCCCGGCTCAAAACCAACCCAGATTCTGTTTTATGCCCTACGATCGTACTTGTCACAGGTTAATCGTCGGGAAAGGCAAATGCCGGTCAACGAAGGTCGGGTTCGGACAAAGCGGAATTTGCCACACGCGCCGGAAATCGCCGTGCCCGGAGTAGATCGGAGTCCAGCATGACCCAGGTACGCCCGCCCAATGGGCTCGTGACCGGAGTGTCGCCCGCCCGGATTGTCGACCCAGCCGAACACTATCGGCAGGGGAGTTCCCCGCAGGGCTCCGGAGCGACCGCCGACAGCGCACACCCCGACCGAGGTGATCCAGCATCCCCCACGCAGACGCCCATCGTCAGTTTGATCATCCCGGTCAGAAACGAGGGGCGGAACATCGCCTGGGTCCTCGAGCAGGTCGCCGACGAGGTCGGTGAAATCATCCTGGTCGACGGGAACTCGACCGACTCGACACTCATCACTGCCAACAGCTGTAGACCGGACATCAAGGTCGTTCCCCAGGAGGGTACCGGCAAGGGGAGCGCGCTCAGGACCGGGTTCCAGGCTGCGACCGGTGACATCATCGTGATGATGGATGCCGATGGAAGTATGGCGCCCCAAGAGATTCGGCACTATCTGCACTTCCTCAACAACGGATACGATTTCGTCAAGGGCTCTCGGTTTATCGTAGGCGGTGGTTCGCTCGACATCACTCCCTTCCGTCGGCTCGGCAACCGCTTCCTCCTGACCGTCTTCAACACTCTCTACGACGCCGAGCTCACCGACCTCTGTTACGGCTTCTGCGCATTCCATCGTCGCTACCTGGACCTGTTGTCCCTTTCTGCGCCAGGGTTCGAGATCGAGGCGGAAATGGTGGTGCATGCCATGCAGGGTGGGTTGCGGGTCGTTGAGGTGCCGAGCCTGGAAATGCCGCGTCGGTCCGGAAAGTCGAACCTCCACGCGGTCCGTGACGGCATCAGGGTGCTACGCACCGTCCTCCGCGGACACAACTCGGGAATGTCTGGCTACCTCGCTCAGGCCCTGTCCCGCGGCGGCGCCCCCGAGTTCGCGAAAGAATGAACAGTGCGGACACTGGTCACCGGTGCCGCAGGGTTCATCGGGTCCGCCCTGGTCGATAGACTCCTCGCCGAGGGGCACCACGTGGTCGGAATCGACCATGTCAACGCGGGTGCCACCGAAGGTGGCGAGCGTGCAACTTTCCGGCGGAATCCCAATGCGGGTCGATTCAGTCTGGTGCAGCGGGATATTCAGTGCCCAGAACTGATCGGCATCGTGGCCGGAGTGAATCCGGACGTCATCTTCCACCTCGCCGCACAGACGAATCTCGCGGTGTCGTTGTCCGATCCGCAATTCGATGCCCGCATCAACGTGCTCGGCACAATCAATCTGTGCGAAGCGGGTAGACGGGCCGGCGTACGCAGAATTGTCTATGCCACATGGGGCAGTCCCGGGCGGCAGGCCGGCGGATTTGCCGCCGGGCACAGCGCAACAACCCCGGGCTCAGCGGTAGAGAATTCTTCGGCTCCGCGATCACCCTACGAGGCAGCGAAACTCGCGGGTGAATTCTACTTGGCCGCTTACGCACAGATGTACGGTCTGGCACCGATCTGCCTGGCCCTCGCCGATGTCTACGATCCGCGTGAGGAGGACGGCGAGCAGGCGGATTTCACCCGAGACCGAATCTGCGTCGACGACGCCGTCGAGGCGTTCGTTCACGCGGGCCGGGCCCCGCTCTCGATCACGGGCACTTACTACATCGGAATCGGTGACAGCCGGGGGATCGACACGTATGCGGGCCGGGATCTCGACTGGACCCGGACAGCAGACCCGCACCCATCGGGAGAGGAGGCCCGTCGTGCTTCGTGACATCGCCGCGCGGCTTCTCATGGTGATCAGACCGCCCCGACGAACTCCGCGACTCGAACACCGTCTCCTCGCCGCGGCGGTGACTGCTCTCGCAAGTGTGGCGATCGCCGTGAATATTCCCGATTCATCGGGGCACTCTGGTCGGCTGTGGGTGGTGCTGTTCGTTGTTGCGGCACCGCTGATCGCGATCGTCCGTCTGCTGCCTGGTGTCAACGCTGTACCTGTGCTGATCGTCGGTGCCGCCGGTGCTGTCGTGGTCAACGTTCTGGTCGTGCAGACGATGTTGTCGGCAGATGCATGGTCGACTCACGCAGGAGTGGTCGTAGTGGGTAGTGCCGCGGCCATGCTGTGGCTGGTGCCGAATGGACACCACTCGATTCCACATACGAAGGGCATGGTTCCATGACCGCCGAAATTCCTCCGCGCAGCATGACCATGGACGTGGTGATCTGCGCATACACACTCGAGCGATGGGACGACACCCTCGCTGCCGTCGACTCGGTGCGGAACCAGACGACGCCGCCCCACGAGATCGTGCTCGTCGTCGATCACAATCCCGACCTGTACGAACGCTTCCGTGCCGCCCTACCCGATGTGACGGTCGTCGAAAACCGGAAGCAACGCGGACTATCCGGTGGCAAGGACACCGGCGTCCAGGTGACCACCGGTGACGTTGTGGCCTTCTTGGACGACGACGCAGTGGCTCACCACGACTGGCTCGGGCACTTCCGTGCCTCCTACACCGACGAGCACATAATGGCGTGATGAGGGCCGAACAAGCCCCCCAGGGAA